>NZ_DBHHPX010000047.1:0-13994 GCF_057241865.1 Tractidigestivibacter sp. | reverse complement strand
ACCCGGTCACAAGGGCTGATGGTGCTACCTAGAAACCCCGGAAGTTGTGACTAGGGCGACCACCGCGTGATATGGCGCCCGTGCCCTGGCTGACGCGTTCCGCGCGGCCTTCGATGGTCTGTGCCCCGAGGCGGTGGTCACGTGCGATCCCGAGAGGATGGGGGCTCTTTGTCCTGTCACGTTAGGAATCAATTACGGAAATATGTGTTATAACACGATATTCCGTAATAGTATTGACGTGACGATGGCATGGCGGTGCAGGGGGGGCGTGAATGGAAGTCAAGCGAGACAGGTATCTTGACAGGCTCATCGAGCGGAAAGGCAACGGCCTCATCAAGGCCGTCACGGGAATTCGACGTTGCGGGAAGTCATTCCTCCTGCTCGAGCTGTTCCATCGCCATCTTGTCGAGTCGGGCGTTCCCGAGTCCCGCATCGTGGAAGTTGCGCTCGACGATCGGGCTAACAAGCCCCTGCGCAGTCCTGACACCCTGCTCGCCTATCTTCGCGGGCGTGTTCCCGGAGACGGCGTCCCCACCTATGTCGTCCTCGATGAGATCCAGCTCGTGCCCGAGTTCGAGGACGTCTTGAACAGCCTTCTTCATATGAGAGGAGCAGACGTTTACGTGTCGGGATCGAACTCCCAGTCCCTCTCCACAGACATTGTCTCGAGGTTCCGAGGGCGCAGCGACGAGATCAGGGTGCGACCGCTTTCGTTTTCGGAATTCATGAGTGCCTTCGACGGGCCTGCGGACGAGGGGTGGGACGAATACGTTGTCCATGGTGGCATGCCGCTGGCACTGTCGTATACGCGCGCCTCCGACAAGGAGGCATACCTGCGCTCGCTGTTCGAGAAGGTGTACATTGCCGACGTCGTCGAGCGTAACAAGGTACGCCATCCCGAGGAGCTCGACGAGCTTGTGGACGTACTTGCGTCGGCGACCGGGTCGCTTACCAACCCAACGCGCCTCATGAACGTCTTCAGGAGCGTCAAGAAAAAGGACATCAGCGATAAGACCATCACCAGCTACATCTCGCACTTGGAAAACGCCTATCTCGTGAGCGAGGCCCAGCGCTTCGACATAAAGGGCAACGCCTATATCGGATCACCCAAGAAGTACTACTTTGAGGACGTGGGACTGCGTAATGCGCGCATGGGGTTCAGGCAGGTAGAGGAGAACCACCTCATGGAGAACATCGTGTTCAACGAACTGCTCTCCAGGGGGTTTAACGTTGATGTGGGCGTTGTCGACGCCTTTGGCAGGGACAAGGGCGGCAAGACCATACGCCAGCGTCTGGAGGTCGACTTCGTTGCCACGCTTGGTTCGTCACGCTACTACGTGCAGTCTGCGCTGGCTATCGATGATCCGGAGAAACGCGAGCAGGAGACGAGGTCGCTCGCGAAGATCGATGACTCGTTCCGCAAGATCGTCGTTGTCCGCGGCGCGATGAAGCCTCGCCGTGATGAGAAGGGCCTGGTCTACATGGGGGTACGGAATTTCCTGCTTGACCCCGACAGTCTTGATGTCTAGGCGGATGACGGGGAGAGGTTCAGCGAATATGAATCCACTCAGCATCCTCTCATGGATCTGGGTCCCTTGGATCTAATATGACGGCGTTCTTGATAGAAGGCGTTATAGGCGGGAGAGGGACGGCTCCCTCCGTTCGGAGAACCGTCGGCCCGATTCTTCCCTGCGGACTCGGCGGCGCATTGCGGCGGCGCACGGCGGGACGGCGCGCTTCTCTGACAACGAGGGTGGCGGGTGCACCTGCATCGTTGAGCTACCGGTTGCGGTTTGGCGAGGCCTTCCCGCTGTCCGGTCTCTCCCGCGACCAGATTGTCATGCAGACCAAGTGTGGCCTGGAGTTCGCGCGCGGCGTCTTCGACCACTCCAAGGCCAACATCCTGAAGAGCGTGGACGAGAGACTGGAGCGTATGGGCCTCGACTACGTGGACGTGCAACCTCACGACCGAGCGCTCCGTGGACCGCGACAACGAGACCTTCAACTACTGCCGCGTGAACGACATCACGATACAGACCTGGTCTTCGCTGTCCTATGGCTTCCCGGCGGGCGGCAAGCCGGGTGGCTGCTTCGTCGACTCCCCGGAGTTCCCAGAGCTGAACGCCGCCCTGCAGAAGCTTGCGGACAGGCACGGGACGACGAAGGCCGGCATCGCCATCGCGTGGATCATCTCGCACCCGGCGCACATGCAGGCAATCGTCGGCACGATGAGCCCTGATCACCTGAGGGACATCGTGAGCGGCGCAGACGTCACGCTGACCCGCGAGGAGTGGTACGGCCTCTACCTTGCAAGTGGGAAGTGCCTGCCGTAGGAATCAATTGTCTCTGACGTTAGCAGTTAGGCTATCTTGCTCCCTGTTCTACTACTATCTTAGCCAAATAACTTATAATGGCTAAGATAGTAGAGGGGTGGCGAGGATATGGCGGAGCAGTTCGACTATGACAGGATGCTTGCGAGCCTCCTAGTGCCAGAGGTGCTCTCTGCGCTTGCGGATGTGCACGAACATAGGGGCAGGGAGCAGCTCTATGTCACCATGGCACCCGACGTTCTGGACAGCCTCGTCGAGTCGGCGCGCATTCAGAGTACGGGGGCCTCGAACAGAATCGAGAGCATATCCACCTCGGACAAACGCCTACGCGAGCTTGTGACGGCAGGCGCGAAGCCCCATACCCGTGACGAACGCGAGATTGCAGGCTATCGCTACGTGCTTGATGAGATACATGTGTTGCATGATGACATTCCCGTTACGCCCAACGTCATCCTGCAGCTCCATCGCGACCTATATCGATTCACCGGGGCCGGCTTTGCCGGGCGGTGGAAGGACTCGGACAACGTCATTGCCGAGCAAGGCGAGTCCGGTGAGATGGTCATCCGGTTCAGGCCCACAAGCGCCGTCGCGACTCCCCATGCGATGGAGCGAATCTGCGACGAGTATGCAAGGCAGATTGGCACCGGCAGGCATGACCCACTGCTCGTCTCGCTGGTCTTTGCCTTCGACTTCGTGTCCATCCACCCGTTCAACGACGGCAACGGACGCATGAGTCGCCTGCTCACCCTGCTTCTCCTGTACCGCAGTGGCTACCTCGTGGGGAAGTACGTATCCATCGAGCGCGAGATAGAGCGCACGAGGCAGACCTACTACGAGGCGCTTGCGGCAAGCTCTGTGGGCTGGAAGGATGCCACGAGTGACTATGCGCCATTCGTGACCTACATGCTGGGTGTCCTCATCGCCTGCTATGGGGAGCTGGACGAGCGCGTCGCGCGCCTGTCGTCTGGTAAGAGCAATGAGGATATACTGCGTGCGTATTTCGATGGTCTTATGGGCGCCGCCACCAAGTACGAGATCATGGACGCTAACCCCTCGATGAGCCAGCGCACCATCGAGCGCATCCTCCAGAGGCTGCAGGCGGACGGCACCATCGAGCGGGTCGGTGCCGCCCGTGCCACGGCATACAGGGTGAGGCGGTAGGTGGATGCACGTGTGCCGTGGATGCGGGCTTGCTGCTATCGGCAAGCCTGGGAGGGGCGTCTGGCAGGCCTTGCAGGGGGGGTGGCCATGTATACCGCCAATGGCGGTATACTTATGGCGGTATACATGAGAGGATGCCCATGGCCTACGTCCCACCATTCGAGCGAAACGACCGGATTGATTCGCTCTGCATGGAGATTGCCGAGCTTGTCGGCAAGATATCTCCCCAGTCGAATTTTGCCGCGAGTCCTACGCTCCACCGCGAGCTGCGCATCAAGACGATACACTCCTCGCTTCTCATTGAGGGGAACGAGCTTGACGAGAAGGCCGTGACGGCGATCCTCGATGGCAAGCACGTATTGGGTGACGCTCACGACATTCTTGAGGTGAAGAACGCCCAGCGTGCCTATGAGTTGCTTCCATGCCTCAATCCGTACTCAATCGATGACCTTCTCAGAGCGCATGGAGTGATGATGAGAGGGCTTGTCCCCGAGGCCGGCCGCTTTCGCTCGGGAAATGTTGGTGTGTTTGATGGTGGTACCCTCATCCATGCCGGGACGCCTGCCAAGTGCGTGCCTGAAGTCATGTCCGACATGTTCGCATGGCTTAAGAGCACCACCATGCATCCGCTGCTTGCCTCGTGCATCTTCCACTTTGAATTGGAGTTCGCCCACCCATTCGCCGACGGCAATGGCAGGATGGGCAGGCTCTGGCACACGCTGCTGCTCTCAAGATGGAGGCCGATCCTCGCATGGCTGCCCGTCGAGAGCACCATCCGCAGCCGACAGGCGGGATACTACGCGGCTCTTGCCGAATCGGACGCACGAGGATCGAGCGAGGCATTCGTCGAGTTCATGCTTGAGGCCATACGCGACACCATCGTCCCGTTCGCTATGCCGCAGAGCGCGCACGAGCTTGAGCTGTCGGATGCCCTGTCATTCTTCGAGGAGAACCCCAGGGGCACGGTCTCTGCCCTCGCCGAACGCCTCGGCAGCTCGAAGCGCACCGCCGAGCGTGTGGTTGCGGAGCTCAAGGTGGCCGGCAAGCTGGGGCGAGAGGGGAGCGCAAGAGCCGGCGTGTGGATCGTGCGCAGGTAGGGCGTTGGTCACGAGCCCCCAGCTTCCAAGGCCTCTGGTCATCCCATTGGTTTCTCTGCCATGGCGTCTCGTGTAAGGTCAAGCACGTTGCGTCTAAATAAGTTAGACGAGGGTAGTATCTTGATACATGGCCGCTGCAAGAACCAGCAACTAGTGAGCGGCTGGCATGTGTAACGTCGTGTTCCATCGAGAGGTGATTCGCATGTTTGGAAATCCATTTTCTGCCAACGTCGAGCGAGAGATGACAAAAGGCGAGCTCATTCAAGCGGTACGCGCCGATCTCTCCGGAGAGCTCGAAGCAATATACGGCTATGACGCTCACGTCCAGGCAACCGACGACCCCGTTGCAAAGGCGGTGCTCTCTGACATCCGCGACGAGGAGAAGGCTCATATGGGTGAGCTCCTGACCTTGCTTAACTACCTTGACCCCAAGGAGGGGGAGCACTATGCGTCGGGTCGCCAGGAGGTGCTCGAGCTGCTGGATGAGATTGGCGTCGGGGCGGGAGATCTGCCCGCAGCGGCCAATGGCACCACCCCAGCGCAGAGCTCGGACGGCGAAGACGATTCATCTGCCGCGCCGACCGTAGGCAGCCTGCTCTGATCACATCTTGATTTCAAGTCTACAAGGAGGATGGGTAAAGACCATGGACTATTTGATGAGAGATGATAGCCACCTGACAAAAGGCCAGTGGCGGGAGATAGATGCAAAAGTCATAGCTGCCGCGCGCTCTGTGCTCGTGGGGCGTCACGTGCTTGGTCTCTATGGTCCTTTGGGTGCAGGTGTGCGCTCTGTGGAGCTGGAGGATGCGACTGGGGGCAAGGTACGTCCCGTCGAAGTCCCAGTGCTCTCGACGGACTTCACGCTCGCGTGGCGTGACCTCCAGGAGGCAGAGCGTCTGAGTGTGCCCCTCTCGCTTTCGAAGGTGACGGCAGCCGCAAGCAGTGTTGCTCTGCAGGAAGACAAGCTCGTCTTCCTGGGCAACGACGAGCTGGGCGTAAGGGGCCTGGTAGGAACCCCCGGTGCCAAGACCGTAAAGATACGCGACTGGTCGCAGGGCGAGAACGCCTTTGCGGACACGAGCGAAGGGCTCGAGCACATGCTTGATGCCCACACATATGGCAGGACCGCACTCGTCGTGAGTTCGGACCTCTATGTTGCGCTCCAGAGAATCCAACCTGGTACCGGCATGTTGGAGAGCCAGAGGGTATCTGCGTTGTTGGATGGAGGCGTCCTAAGAACTCCAGTGCTTCCTAAGAGTACGGCCGTCCTGCTGAGTGCAGGTGAGCAGAACATGGACCTTGTCATCGGACAGGATCTGATTACAGGTTTCCTGGGAAGCTCGGATTTGAACCTGGACTTCCGTGTGCTTGAGACCGTCCTGCCGCGTGTCAAGAACCCTGACGCAGTCGTGGTCTTCAGGGCGTAGACGCGGGCGGGTCCGTCCTTGTCGCATGCCTGACGCTGTATCACACTGTATCGACGGCTTCATCCCTGTCATGCTCGCTGGTTTCCTGTCAGGTGCCAAGAAGGTTGCATGCATCATGGCGCAAGCACGCGAGTACGACTTCGGGAGTGATTCGATTCCAGGAGCCTCCCCCTGACATCTGTGTGGTGTTTGCGGGTGTCAGGGGCTACCTGTAGCTCACCGCGGAAGAGGGGCGACAACGGAGGGGTCACAATCACGTTCTTACGGTGCGCCCCTGCCTTCAGGTTGCGTGAGGCGTGCAGGCTCGACTGCATGTACAGGGGGGTGCGCGAGAGCCCATCTGTCGCTGGTTTCTGCGGTTCTGTTTGCCAGAGCGGCACTCGTCGCTACGCTGTTCAGTGCAGCCGTCTTTCCTCGTTGGGTCTGACGCGTGATGACGGAAGGCTCTAGGGAATGGTCGCGCCCGTGTGCCGCAGGACCAGGGGTTCGGCGTACAGGAGACATGGCTGAGCCAAGGATGAAGGAGGGCCATCTCATGTAGGGTCGAACACCCAACGTTGCATGCGTCGGCATGGCAAGATTGTCAACCGCTATCACATACCCTACGTGCTCGCGCGTCAGGAGAAGCTCTGCATCAAGGCCATCGAGGCTCGTCACATAGATCACACGGCAGATCACACGGCATGGTCCGAGGTGCCTGGCGTGGCGTACACCACGGACCTCGAGGGCATGCTGGACGACCCCGAGGTGGACATCATCGAGGTGACGACGCCCTCCGACCTTCACTTCGAGATGGCCAAGAAGGCCCTTGAGGCCGGCAAGCACGTGACGGTCGACAAGCCCTTCTCGGCGACCGCTGCGCAAGCGCAGGAGCTCTTCGACCTTGCCAGTGCCAAGGGCGTCACGGTCCAGTGCTACCAGAACCGCCGCTTTGACTCTGACTTCCTTACGGCACGGCAGGTGCTTGCGTCTGGCAGACTGGGGCATGTCTTCGAGGTGGTGACGAGCTACGACTATTGGCGCCCTCGGATGCTTGCCGGCAAGCCGCTCGACGTTGTCAGCCAGGCCGCCTACGGACACGCCTCGCACTGCCTCGACCAGCTCATCAGCTGGTTTGGGATGCCCGGCCATTGGCGTGGCGAACTCAGGCAGCTGCAGGGCGAGGGAATGGCCAACGACTACTTCGACTATGACCTCTACTACGACGACCTTGGACTCAAGGCAACGGCGCAGGCCAACTACTCGACAGCTTTTCCGCGTCCGAGCTTTGCGCTCTATGGTGACAGGGGCGCCTACATCAAGTGGGACAAGGACCAGCAGGAACGTGACCTCAAGCATTTCTACCTGCCCTCAGGGCACGATGACTTTGGCCTGGATGCGCCGGGGCAGTGGGGGACCTTGCGCTACGAGGACGCCGAGGGCCTGCACGAGGAGCGCGTTTCCTCGGTGCGCAGCAGCTATTCCCAGTGGTATGACGCGCTGTACGAGACCGTCGCCCACGGTGTGCCCCAACTCGTTACGTCCGAGGAGACCATGATGCAGATGCGCATCCTCGAGGAGAGCGCGCGACAGCTGCGGTAGGGCGGCAACCAGGTTCGGCAGAGGGCGGACCGTCGATGATGTCGGCTGTCGTGCGGGCTGGGATGGGTCGGCATCTCGCTCACGCCCGTGCCGTCACCGCGATCCATGGCCTTGACTCGTGGTGGTGGCAGGTTACGGTCGTGAATCCCGCGCCCCGCAGCGCGTCGCCGATCTGCTCTGTGGTGTAGCAGCGCATGCCATCGATGATCCGCTGGAACCTGAGCGACGCCGCATCCGTCCCATCCGACTCGTTGACTATGCAGAAGTGCCCACCGGGGCGCAGGATTCGATGCACGTTTGCGAAGCACTCCTCGAGGCCGGGCCAAAAGTAGATGGTCTCGAACGCCGTGGCAAGGTCGAATGAGCCATCGGGAAGGTCAAGCTTCGAGACGTCCCCCTGCTGCACGCTGCATCTTCCCTCGTCTACCTGGGCCCTGTTGTATGACGTGGCCTTCCTGACGGAGAGGGGGGCGTAGTCGAGGGCGCACATGCGCGCATGCGGGTAGCGCCCCATAAGCGTTGCCGCGTTCCTGCCGCCGCCGCAGCCCAGGTCGATGATGTCCGCAGGGGCCATCGGCGGGAACTTGTCCATGCCCCAATCGGCCAGAGCCGCGTGCCCAGAGTTCATCCCGCTGACCATGAGCGAGCCCAGGATTCCCTCGGGCTTGCGGGTGTTGTTGACGAAGCGCGTGAATAGTCCCATGCGGGTCCCTTCGGTATGTTGCCTGCGCGTCCGTCCCATGACGACGCTCCGCCAGGGCGGTCCCAAAGACCGCCCCCGCCTTCCGGAGAGTATATCGCAACAGTTAGCTTTGGCTAATTTGCAGTACGATACTTTATGGGATGTCGGACCGTGCGAAAGCCTTGTCAGGATTCGTGCGGGCACCTGTCAGATACGCGAGGGGACAGACGCACATGAGGTTTGACGTGGTGGGAGATCCGGGGAACCCCATGGTGGTGATGCTGCCGGGCTCGTTCTGCACGGGCGACACACTGCGCCCCATAGCCGACAGGTTGAGCGGGAGCTACTGCGTCGTGCTCGTCACGTTGGACGGCCACGTTCGCGGCGGGGGGCGACTACCTCTCCAAGGAGGATGCCACGGACAAGGTCGTCGGTTGGCTGCGTGACCGGGGCGTCGGACACCTTGCGATGGCGCATGGCACCTCGATGGGCGCCATCAATGCGCTCGACATCGCACGGGAGGGTTCCATCGCCTCTGACGTCTGGTTCTTCGATGGTGGCCCGTTCTTCGACTTCCCCAAACCGGTCGAACTCGCCGTGCGGGCCGCCCTCCGCCGCATGGTCCGCACGCCCCGATTCCCATGTTCTCGGCGGCGCCTGTTGCGATCACGATAGCGTTGGCCTTGTGGTGGACGACCTTCTCGCCCTCACGGATGACGACCTCCTTGTCCTGGTAGAGGCCGATGACCGTGGAGTCGAGACGAACGTCGACGCCGAGCTTGGCGGCCTCTGCCATGAGCTCCTCGCCAATAACGAAGCCGCGGACCTTGGTGTGGTGCTCCTTGGAGCCGAAGAACTTGTGAATCTGCTTGAAGAGCTGACCGCCGGGGCGGGAGTTCTCGTCGAAGACCGTCACGTGCGCCCCGCGCTTTGCGGCTTCGATGGCGGCTGACATGCCGGCAGGGCCTGCGCCCACGACGATGAGGTCGGTGCGGTTCATCGCACGTCCCCCTTCTCGCCCGTTGCAGTCGCGACGTCGTCGAAGGGCGTCGCGGTGGCGCCGTACTGGGTCTGGACGCGCATACCCTCGACGAGTGGCGTCATGCAGGTGCGCACATTTGGCACGCCGTCGACGACCATCACGCAGTCCGTGCAGCGGCCGATGGTGCAAAAGATGCCGCGCGGCTCGTGGCGCTTGGCGGTGTAGCGGTGCACCTTGACGCCCGCGGCGCTAAGGGCTACGGCGACCGGCTCGCCCTCGTAGCCTTGGAGCGTCTTCCCGTCGTAGGTGAAGCTTACCAGCTGCCCCCTCTCGGTCTTTCCGAGGATTGGGTGCTCATCGAAGCGCGTTCCCATATGATCACTTCCCCAAGTTCTGCGGGCCAAGCCCGCCCTCTCCGGGGCTTCCCTGCCCGCGCTCCCGGGGCATGCGACCGGCCTCGTGGACTCTCGCTCTAGCCGGTATCCTTGCCCCACGCATATCGTTTTACGTGGGCGGATTCTCCGAGTCTTGTAAGAATCGGAACCAAACGCGCATGGTAGCGGAGGTTTCCCACGCCTGAAACATGGCGGCGAGCGATTGTTTGCAATTGGGGACAGAACAGGATGCGGCTCGAGGTGTGCTCCAACTTGTCCGCCCAGTCGAAGGCTATCGGATAGAATCAGACGCACAATCCAGCGAAGAGAGGGACATATGGACCTGCGACCAGACATCGTCGAGAGTATTCGAGCTCTTGCACGACGAGACGGAATAGCACGCGTTCTCCTCTTTGGATCTCGTACGCGCGGCGATAACCGAGAGCGCAGCGACATCGACCTAGCGGCAAGTGGTGGCGATATTGCCGCATTCGCCCTGGATGTGGACGAGGAGACTCCGACGCTTCTACAGTTTGACGTGGTCGACCTCGATGGGATAGTACAACCAGAACCCCTAGCAGAGATTCGAAAGGACGGCGTGGTACTGTATGAGTGAAAAGAAGCTTGAGAATTTCTCGAGGACGCTAAGAAACCTCGAGCAGTCGCAGCATTACCAGCCTCCCTATGATGCCGTGACAGAAGCGGGCTTGGTAGCGCTCTTCCAGGTCTGCATGGAGCAATCCTGGAGGGCCATGAAAGCCGCCCTTGAAGAGGCAGGGGGTCAGCGAAGCCCAAACCGGTTCGCCCAGAAAGGTTATCAAGTGCGCTTACAGCACCGGAATGATTGATGACGAGAGAGGCTGGCTCGACGCTCTTGAGGCGAGAAACCCGGTTACGCACAGTTACGACGAGAGTGTAGCGCTGCAGCTCATCGCGCTCACGCGGACGAGGTTCATCCCATCGTTCCAGCAGCTAGAGGCAAGATTGCAGAGCGATTGGGCACTGTAGGACGGCGAGTTCCGCCCCACTTACGCCTGCCCCCGGCTCTCTCCCGCCTGCGGCAGTGCGCCGCGAGAGGCCCTCGCCAGCAGCACTACGCACAGCACGATGGTGGGAATGCACGCCAGGATTCCGAGCGTGGCAGGCCCCAGCAAGCCCAGCTGCCCGCTATGCGAGAAGTACAGCCCAGCGCCAGCGACCGCGTTGATCGCCCCATGAGCAAGCGCGCTCGCCCACACGCTGCCCGTCACATCCCGCAGCGCGCAGAGGAGCGTGCCGAAGGCGATGCAGAACACGATCATGCACAGGATGCCGACCACGGGAAATCCCAGGTAGCTGGTGCCGTAGTTGTAACCCATAGCGATGAGCGGCGCATGCCATGCGCCCCAGATAGCGCCCGTCGCGACCATGGCGGCTGGTCGGCTCAGGCGCTCGCGCAGCTCGGGGTAAAGATAGCTACGCCATCCAGCCTCCTCCCCCACCGCAAGGAACATGTTGAGGAACGGTGCCACAAAGGCGGCAAACGCAAGCTGTGCCGCCAGCACGGCAGGCACCTGGGAGGCCGATACCCCCAGCTGCGCCTGGGCGGACGCAACGTACCTGCTTGCGGACGGGTCGAAGTCCCCCGGCACCAGCAGGAAGTAAACGACCGCGCCCAGTGCCGTCAGCACGCTCGGGGCGAAAAGCGCTACCACGTACCACCGAACGCTTCCGCGGACGCGCGGACGCCAGCCAATTGCCACCCCGTCACCCGTAACGGCACGCGTGACCAGCGTTGACACCAACGGCGCGAACATCGTGAGCGAAAGCGTGACCGACCATGTCGTGAGCGACTGATTCACGCGCCAACCCGTGGTCGAGCCCAGCACCAACTGCGGCACCCACGTCAAGGCAAATGCCAGCAACACGAACAAGAGCACCTTAGCCTCGGGTTTCCACGCACGCATGGGCAGCCTCCTTGCGACGATGTTACCACTCATGTTACGCCAACCGCGTCCAGCCGTCCGTATGGAGCAAGCGTGAAGACGGGGCGATGTTCTTCTCCCCTGGCGTATTGGTACCCTCAAGGGGTATGGTCACTACCAACCAATAGATACCCCTTCGGGGTATAACACAAGGGAGCAACGATGGCAGACAACATCCTGGAGGTGCGCGACCTTCGCAAGACGTACCCGCGCAAGGGCGGCGGCGGGTACGAGGCCGTGCGCGGCATCAGCTTTGACGTCCCGCGCGGCGAGGTGTTTTCTGGACGGGCGCTCCATAACGGACGACCCCGTCGCCGCCCACGCGGAGATCGGCGTCGTGGCGCAGCACAACAACTTGGACCGCGGACTCACGGCGCGCGAGAACCTCATCTACCACGTCCGCTACTTTGGCATAGGTCGCAGGGAAGCCAACCGCAAGGCAGACAAGTACCTGCCAGAAGTTCAGCCTAGCGGACCGCCAGAACGACTACGTACGCACCTACTCCGGCGGCATGGCGCAGCGCCTCAAGATCGCCCGCGCCATGATGCACACGCCCAAGATCCTCTTTCTTGACGAGCCCACGACCGGCCTCGACCCCAACTACCACGAGACCCTGTGGCGCGAGATGCTCTCGCTCAACCGCGAGGCCGGAACCACGATCTTCCTCACCACGCACTACATGGAGGAGCCGGAACGCCTTGCGCAGCACATGGCCATCGTCAACCATGGACAGATAGTCGCAAGCGGCACGTCCGCGGAGCTCAAGGCGCTCGTGCCCAGCTCGACCATAGTGACCATGCGCCTCTCGCGCCTCACCGAGGACGTCCGCCGCGCCGTGGAAGAGCTCCCGCGCGTCACACACGCAAAGCTGCAGGACGGCGCCCTCGCGCTCTACATCGACGCGCCCAAGCCCGACTTCGATCAGCTCTTCCGCTGGACGGAGGAGCAGGGCCTCGCCGTGTCCGACATGAGCCTCAAGCAGACCACGCTCGACGATGTCTTTGTCTACCTCACCGGAAAGGGGATGAGCCAGAATGACTAACGCTGGCGAGAAGAACAACGCTGCGGCCTGGGACGGCCACCTTGCACGGCAGGCATTTTGGGCCATGGTCCAGCGCAACCTCCTGATCCAGGCGCGCGATGCCTGGGAGTTCGTGTTCCGCGTGGCGATGCTGCCGTTCATCCTGATCCTCACGTACGGCTTCGTTCTGCCCACGCTCGGCGTGCTTCCCGAGAGCTTTCCCTCGCAGATGTTTGCCGGCATGGTGGGCATGAGCATGCTCATCACGGGCATCCACGGCACGGCGGTACCCTTCACCATGGACTTCAACAACATGCACGAGATAGAGGACCGTCTGCAAGCGCCCATCTTGTCCACCATGGTCGGCCTCTCCAAGATGCTCGTGGGCATCATCGAGTCGTTCGTGGGCGGGCTCATCGTGCTGCCCATCTCGCTCGTCTTCATGGGCAGCCGCATCGACGTGACCATGGGCGCGGGCGGCATCCTCCCGCTCGTCCCGGTGCTGGTGCTGATCTCCGTCGCGTCCGCGACGCTCGGCCTCTTGGTGGGCACCATCATCAAGCCCAACCAGATAGCCGCGATGTTCCCCCGGCTTTCTCATGCCGGTCGTCTTCCTGGGAGCCATCTTCTTCTCGTGGCAGAGCCTCTCGGCCATCCCCGTGTTGCAGGCCATCGTGCTCGTCAACCCGCTGGTCTACGCAAACGAGGCCCTGCGCGCCATCCTCACGCCGCAGATTGCGCACATGCCGCTTGCCTTGAGCGTCCTCGGCCTGGTCACGGTCATCGTGATCATGGGCGGCCTTGGCTTCAGGCGCTTCCACCGCATGGTCGTGGGCGAGAAGGCCTAAGGAAACGCTGAGCAAATAGTGGCGCTGAGGCGTGCCTCCCGGCCCCACGGGATGCCCCCAAGCGGGATGATAGGCATGCCTACCAGCGCAAGCGCCCTTGCGGAGGCTTCCCGTGGCACGCCAGCCATCGATCGTGGGCCCCCCGTCCGCGTCGGGCGGCAGGGTCACGAGGGGGGAGGCGTCCCTCGACCAGACGGGCTCCGCCGTGCCATGGGCGGGCCTCGTGGCGATCGTGGATGCGAAGCGGCCGGAGGCGGGAAGGCGCGGCAGGCGGCTCTGGCCGACGGAGGCCCTGCCCAGGGTGTTCCCGGCCCGGGCATGGTCCAACCCCTCCGGCGAGGCGGCAGGGGGCGCGGCGTGGGGTTCGCCGGCGGTGAGGGGGTTCGTGGGCTCCGGGGACGGCGTGCCCGACGCCACGACGTCCCTCGGGTCCCGCCACGTGGCGGAGGGGGAGGGGCTCGGCAGCAGGGCCGGGGTGTTAATGGCAATCTAGAAACCGCCGATCAGGGCAAGGAGATACGCCAGG
>NZ_DBHHPX010000046.1:0-14801 GCF_057241865.1 Tractidigestivibacter sp. | reverse complement strand
CCGGAGCATGTTGTGAGAGGCTTATTACCTAGAAATCTTGATTCTTGTGCCTAGTTGGCAACTCAACGGTACAGGTACACCCGCCTCCCTCGTTGTCGGAGAAGCGCGCCGTCCCGCCATGCGCCACCGCAATGCGTCGCACGATCACGAGGCCTAGGCCGTGCTCGGGAAACTCGGCGCCCGGCCTCCTCTTGAGCGCCGCGAGCGTCCCCGCCCCCAGGCCGCGTCCGTCGTCGCTCACGACGAGCACAAGCCGCCGCCCGAGCGAGCTGCCCAGCAGCCCCTCACGCACACCCAGCGACACCATCACATGGCAGCCCTGAGGGTTGTGGCGGATGCTGTTGCCCACGAGGTTCACCACCATGCGCCGCAGCAGCGCCTCGCTCCCGCGCACGCAGACGCCCTCGGCGGCGGGCGCCACATCGAGTCCCAGCTCGCAGCTACCCAACCCCCCATCCAAGGAGCCCGCCACTACCGAGCGCAGCACTGCCGCCAGATGCACGTCCGTTGCGTCCACCGGCTCCATGGCAAAGCGCAGACGGTTTGCCATGTTGAGGTCGGCGAGCAGCGCAGCCATCTCCTGGGACTTCGTCACGATGCGTGCGGCCCGCTCCTTCTCGCCCGCACCGAGTCGGGGGCTCTCCATCAGGCTCGCGGCGTCCGCGACAACCGCCGCGAGCGGCGTCCGCACGTCATGGGACACGGCGGCAACCCACTCGTTGCGGGCGTCGTCACGCTGCTTCCAGGAGCTTCGGGAAAACATGCGCACAAGGGCGACAAGCACGATGAGGTCGGCACAGAAGACCGCCCCCAGGAGCAGGACGCTGCCCCCGAGCGCGTGAAAGCCCAGCGTCACGGCGTACTTCCAGGCAGAGCCCTTGGGAGAGCCCACCACCACGAGCCCCCCGTCGCCGTACCGCCAGCAAGATACGGGATAGTCCCCCAGGTACCAGCGCGTGAAGGACGCGACGTCGGCGAGGGTGTAGTGCGTGGGCACGTCGTCGGGCACGTCAAAGCCCCAGGCCACGCTGCCGTCCTCGCCTATGAGCAAGGCCCAGCCGCCATGGTCGCGCAGCGCCTGCCCCACGTCCGCCGAAAGCACGTACGTCCCATCCCGCTCGGCGAGCGACTCGGACACCTCCGAGGCCTCCGGTCCCGTGTCGCTGTCGCCCGTGAGGCCAGCCACAAGCACGACAACACCCACGATGATGACGTTGACCACCAGGATGACCACGGCACCCAGGACGCAGGACGCGACAACGCCCAGGCCGCCCCGCAGGCGCATGCGCGTCAGCTCCCTCATTGCGCCTCCTTGCGCAGGAGCCGGTAGCCCAACCCGCGCACCGTGACGATCCAGTACGGGTGGGAAGGGTCGCCCTCGACCTTCTCGCGCAGACGGCGAACGAGAATCGTGAGCGCGTTGGCATAGCCAAACTCGTCCCCATAGACGCTGTGGCAGAGCTCATCCGTCGTCACGATGGAGCCACGGCTCTCGTTCAGGCGCTTGACGAGCGCGTACTCCTTGGCCGTGAGGGTCGCCTCAACGGCGCCGCGGCGCCTCACCTCGCCAGTGGCCAGGTCCACCTCAACGTCTCCGAGCACGACGGCAGCCGGCGCATCGGGCAGACTGTAGCTGCGGCGCAGCACGGCTGCCAGGCGCAGCAGCAGCTCGGCGGGCAAAAAGGGCTTGGCCACGTAGTCATCGGCTCCTAGTCCCAGGCCCCGCAGGCGGCTCGCGTCCTCATCGCGCGCAGAGAGGAACAGCGCCGGCGCGTCGCTCGTCTCGCGCACCCGGCGCAGCAAGTCGAAGCCGTTGCCGTCGGGCAGCATCACGTCGAGCAGGAGCAGCTGGGGCTGCCAGGTCGCGACTGAGAGCAAAGCATCGGCCACGGTTCCCACGCCATGCACAGAGCGGTAGCCATCGCGCTCCAGCAGCTCGAGCAGCTGGCCGCGGAGGGTAGGATCGTCCTCCACCACCAGCACCCGCGCCTCATGTAGGTCCCTCATACCGCTCCCTTCCCTCGTCCACATTCTATCCCCGCACTGGAAGGACGGCCTGCCGGCACGTGCACCCCTCCCAAAACGAAAGGTTCGTGAAAGCTTGGGGACAGACGCACGAAAGGCACATTGCCTAGCCTTGGTCACGTTATCGCAAAGGCTAGATGAGAGGAGAGAGCATGGCTGCTCTGGCTATTGCCACAAGCGCGCTCGCCAAGGCGTATGGTGGGGTGCGCGTCGTGGATGACGTGGGGCTCCGGGTACCTGAGGGCGCGGTGTACGGCTTCCTCGGACCCAACGGAGCCGGGAAGTCCACCACCATGAAGATGGTCCTGGGCCTTGTGCGACCCACGGCCGGCGAGGTGGAAGTGCTGGGGGAGAGAGTAGGCCGAAAGAACCGACTCGCGGTCCTCGCGCACGTGGGTTCGCTCATCGAGAGCCCGAGCTGCTACAAGCACCTCACGGCCCGCGAGAACCTCGACATCGTTCGCAGGCTCAAGGGGCTTCCCCCCGCCTCGATCGACGAGGCGCTCAAGACGGTGGACCTAACCAACACAGGCAGGAAGCTCGCGGGGCAGTTCTCTCTGGGCATGAAGCAGCGCCTAGGGCTCGCGACCGCACTGCTCGGCAACCCCCGGCTCGTGTTGCTCGACGAGCCCACCAACGGCCTCGACCCCGAGGGCATCCACGAGATGCGCGAGCTCATACGTACGCTGCCCCAGACGCACGGCACCACCGTGCTGGTCTCGAGCCACCTGCTCTCGGAGGTCGAGCAGATGGCCGACCACGTGGGCATCATCAGCCAGGGCAAGATGGTGTGGCAGGGAGCGCTCGAGGACCTGCGGGCTCGCGCACGGCGCCAACTGGCATTCCGCACGACTGACAACCGCCGTGCGGCCACGCTGTTGAGGGCCACCGAGCAGAATGGATGGCTGGTTGCGCCGTTTGCCGATGACGCAACGGTGGCGCGCTCCTCCCTCGCACTCGCGCAGGAGGGCATCGGCGTCATGCGAATCGAGGAGCGCAGCGAGAGCATCGAGGACATCTTCCTCGCGCTCACCGAGGGAAGGGGGCTGTGATGGGCGCGCTCATGCTCGAGTTCGCCAAGCTCAGGCGCAAGAGCGTGTGGCTCATCTGCCTCGGCACCGCCGCACTCTGTCTCATGTGGATGGCGTCCGATGCCGCACGCGCCGCCCAGGGAGCAGCGGATGGGACGGCGTCCCTGCTCTACATGGCCCCTCTCGTGAACTCCATCGTCTTGACCCTGTTCGCCGCCGTCATCTCGTCGCGTGTGTGCGAGACCGACCACGAGGCGCAGGCCTTGAAGGAGCTCCTGTGCCTGCAGCGGCCAGCCGCGCTCTTTGCCGCGAAGCTCATCTGCAGCCTCGTGCTCATTGTGGCTACGGTCGTGCTGGAGACAGTGGGCCTCGCCGCGCTTGCGGCCTACAAGGGCTTCCCTGACCAGCTGGGAATCTTCGAACTCGCAGCCTTCGCCGCCTGTCAGGTTGGCCCCACCTTCACGGTAGCCGCAGTCGTGCAGGCCGTCGCCCTGCGCTGGGAGAACCAGTTCGCCTCGTTGGCAGTGGGCCTCGGCCTTTCGCTCGCGGGCCTGTTCAGCCTGTTCTTTCCTCCCGCCGTCCAGCGTCTGGTACCGAGCGGGTACTTTGGGTTGCTGTCGTGCGTGCGCATGGACTGGGACTCCGTTACGAGGACGACGTCCTTCTACACCGTCCCCTTCGCCTGGGGGGATGCGGCTCTTTTGGTCGCGATCTGCGCAAGCGTCATCACCCTTTCGGCGCTCTGGTTCTCGAGGAAGGAGCTCTAGCATGAGAACGCAAGTCCTGAGCGCGGAGGTTATCAAATTGCGCCGCGCGCCCATCTGGATCGCCTACGTAGTGCTGCCCCTCATCGCAGCCGTCATTGGCACCTTCAACTACCAGCAGAACCTGGGCCTGCTGACGCCGGGCTGGGAGAACCTCTGGACGCAGCACACCCTATTCGAGCTCTACTTCTTCCTGCCGGCGCTCGTCGGCGCGGGCTGTTCGTGGCTCATGGGCCTTGAGCACGCGGGCACCAACTGGAACCAGGTGCTCGCGAGCCCCATCGACCCGTGGCGCATCGTCGCCGCGAAGCTCGTCGTGGGCGCGGGCATGCTGGCCGTCGCGCTCGCCGCGACGGGAGCGCTGTTCGTGGTCTGCGGCAAGGCCGTAGGCCTTGCGGGCCTCCCGCCTGCCGACTACATCGTCTACCTGCTGCTCGCATGGGTCGGCGGCGTGTCCGTGGTGGCGGTGCAGCTGCTCGTATCGGCCCTTGTGTGCAACTTCGCCGCGCCGGTGGGCATCGCGCTCGCAGGCGGCATCGCGGGCCTCATGCTCACGGCCAAGGGCTGGGGCCTGTGGTGGCCCTGGGCGCTCATGCAGCTAGCCTCGAACGCCAACGGAGGGGGCGCGCTCGCCGCCTCGGAGCTTCCCGCCTTCTTCGCCATGACTTTCGTCTTCACCGTCGCGGCCCTGTGCGCCTATGCCCAAGTCATAGAACGTGCCGGGGCACCGTCGGCATGAGGGCCGCAAGCGTCAGACCGGATTCACCAAACGAGGAAAGGATCGAACAATGGCAAAGAGAATCGCTACGATCGTCCTGAGTGTTCTCATGCTGGGAGCCGTAGCCGGCGTCTTCTACCTTACGAATACCGACAACGCCTCCACGTGGTACGTCCAGGTGGACGATACGGTGGCGCAGGACAAGAGCGACGGCGACGAGGAGGTCTGGGAGTACACCCTCGACGCGTACAACGAGCGCGGCGAGCATCGCCGGCTCACCTTCACCGCCGGCAAGCGGCTCAGGGACGACGCGTACCTCAAGCTCGGATACATGCCCGTGCGCGGGGTGGTCTCGTGGGAGGAGGTCCAGCCCGAGCAGATGCCGAATGCCGCACGCGAGCAGCTGACCTAGACGGTCAACCGACAAGGAGGTCCCACCTAAGGCCTATCGGAAAAGACGGCCGCATCCCGGGCGTTCGACAGAGCCGTTGAAGCCTCCAGCAGAGGTCACGCCTTGCCTGCATGACGCTGTATATTTTGCGTCTGAATATCCGCATATTTATGACTGTATAACATTCCCACTGATTTGCTATGCCGTCTCTGTAAGACAGGCTTCTTGAGGCCATCATCCATAGGCAGCACCGCAGCCTTGAAAAGAAGTCTGGGATGCGTGGTGCAGCCTGGCTGTTGGGAACTAGCAGGGCGATGTCGACGGGCTTATCGTCAAACGAGGGCTACATCCCAAAGAAACTCGTCCTTGCTGTCCGCATACTGTCCGAGCATCACGCTGTCCGATTTCAGAAATCCCATGCATCACACCGCGCTGGGTCGGTTGTGGGAATCTGCTCGCGTTCAGGCGCTTCTCCCTCGCCGTCGCCCACGGCAAGAACCATCTTGGCTCCACCTGCCTCGATGCCGTCAGTCCTGCACACACCAGCCACCTTATGACTCAGCAAACGCATCGGGATGGAAAACGACCCCGCGGCTCTTGGGCCGTCGGGGTCGTTCCTTGGGGAACCACCTACTCGAGGCCTGCCCTCCACTGCCTGACGCCTGGCTCACGGTATAGCGCAGCCTTGCCAACGCTGCCGAACAGCTGCATCTTGTGCGTGATGACCTGCTTGCCGGCCTCGATGCACGCGGGGAACAGGTTGTTGGGATCCCAGCCGCTGTTGGGCTGCGCAAGAATCTCGCGGGCCTTCGTGAAGAACGCGCTCTTGTAGTCGGAGGAGATGTTGACCTTCTCGATGCCGATCTCCACGGCCTCGGCCACCTCGGAATCAGGGTTGCCCGAGCCTCCATGGAGGACCAGCGGAATGTCGACGACATCCTTGATGCTCTGGAGAACGTCCATGCGCAGCTTGGGGGTGACACCCTTGGGATACAGACCGTGGCAGGTGCCGATGGCAACAGCCAGGGTGTCAACGCCAGTCTTCTCGACGAACACCTTGGCATCGTCGGGATTGGTGTACTTGACCTCAGTCATACCACCCTCGATGGTCACACCAGTCGTGCCGATGGTACCAAGCTCGCCCTCAACGGACACATCGACCATGTGGCAATAGCGCACGACCTCAGCGGTCTTCTCGATGTTCTCCTCAAAGGGAAGTAGGGAGCCGTCCAGCATGACAGAGCTGAAGCCGTCATGCACGGCACGCATGATGGACTCGATGGAATCGCCATGGTCCATGTGCAGGACAAACGGAACAGGACTGTTGCCGATACGGTCGACCATGTACTTCACGAACTCGTCCTTGCAGTACTCGAGCTCGGTGGGGTGCACGGCGATGATCGCGGGAGAGTCGTTCTCCTCGGCGGCCTCGACGACCGTACGGAACAGGTTGGACTCGGAGACGTTATAGGCGCCCACCGCAAAGTGGTTGGCCTGAGCCACCTCGAGCATCTGGTTCATGTTAAGAAGCATTGCCATCTGGCCTTTCTCGAACGGAAGAACATTGCTGAACCGACGCAGCTACCAGAGCGCCTTGTCCTTGGAGCCAGCCAGCTCGATGTACCTCTCAAGGACCTTGGATCCCTCCAGGTAGGATTGGTGAAGCAACTCGGGATAGTCATACGTGGGATCCTGCTTGAGGGCGCTGTCAATGAAGGCGCGCTGGGCAATCATGTAGTCGGTCCCAACGTTGATCTTGTTAACGCCACATTCGACGGAGTGCCTGATGTTCTCGGAACCAGAACCGGAGCCACCATGGAGTACCAGGGGAATGCCCGTCTCCTGTTTGATCTTCTCGACGATGTCGAAGTGGAACGTGGGAACGTAGCCTTTCGGGTAGTCGCCATGCGTGGACCCAAACGAAACTGCAAGGGCATCCACACCCGTCTTCTTGATGAAGTCGATGGCCGCATCAGGGTCGGTGTACATGTTCGCGTCCGTGTAACCAGAACCCTCCCCAACCAGACCCATGTTGCCAATCTCGGCCTCAACGCTTGCGTCATACTGTTGTGCAAGCTCGACGACGGACTTGGTAATCCTCACGTTCTCATCGAAGTCGTAGGCGGAGGCGTCAACCATCACGCTAGAGAAGCCGTTGTGGAGGCAGCGCTTGAGGTGGGCAACGTCGCTGCCATGATCGAGGTTGATGGCAACGGGAACCGGCACCTTCTGGGCCATCCTGACGATGGGCCCCGTCAGGATGTCGCTATCGAAGTACCGCTTGATGTGCTCCTGCAGCAGGTCGATGATGATCGGTGCGTGCATCTTGCAAGCGGTATGGATAACTCCCGCAGCGGACTCGAGATTGAAGGCATTGATCGCCATGATGGCGTAGCCCCCCTCGTTCGCCTTCTGGAGCATGTCACGCATAGGCTCGTACATTTCAGACCTCTCAATAGTGAAGTGTGGTGCAGCAGAACTGGCTGGGGCGCGGGGTTGAGGCCCCGCGCCCCTGGGACTTAGCTGAAGCTCAGGCCGGAGAGGTCGACCTCCTCCTCTTCCTTCACAGCATTGAGGTCATCGACCTCATCGGGCTTCAGGGGCTTCTTCAGGAACACCAGGAGCAGCGCGGTGACGAGCGAGCCGGCGAGAAGGGCGACCAGGGCCCAGCCGGGGTTCTTCATCATTGGGACGACGAACATTCCACCAGAGGGGACCATGGACTCGACACCCATCGAGAAGGCAATGGCACCGCAGACCGCATCACCGAGAGCGGTGCTGATGACGGTACGGACAAGGTCGTTCATGGCGATGGGGATGACGCCCTCGGTAATCATGCAGACGCCCATGGGGAAGGCCACCTTGATGTTCTCGACCTCGGACAGCTTGAAGATGGGCTTCTTCACGACATATCTGGAGAGCAGCAAGGCAAGCGACACGCCGAAGGGGGGAACCATGGAGCCGAGAACCTTGACCGCCTCGGGACCATAGATGCCATCCGCCATCATGCCATCGCAGATAAGGTTAGGAACCTTGGAGATCGCCCCACCGTAATCGAGGTGCTGGATAAAGCCCAGGATGAAACCGGTAACGAACTTCTGACTGTAGTCGAGCCCCTTGATGAACGCGGTCAGGCCTGCGGTGATGGCAGCAATAGGCCCACCGAGGACGAAGACCATGATGAGCCCGGCGGCAATGGCGGTAAGCGTGGGGATAATCATCATGGGCATAAGGGCCTGTGCCCACTTGGGAACGGTAAGGTAGGTCTCAAGCCAAAGGGCGATGTATCCAGCAACGATGCCGCCAATCATGCCACCCAGGAAGCCGGCACCAAGGAACGAAGCAACCTGACCCATGAGGAAGCCAGGAGCGAGACCGGGACGATCGGCGATGGCATAGGCAATATAGCCTGCGATGAACGAAGGCAGCAGACCCATGCCAAAGACACCGATGGTGGTGAGAGCGGAGGGAACGGTGATTCCCTCGAGCGTGGTCACACTCTGACCACCCGTGAGGTTGCCGATTGCAATCAGCAGACCGGATGCGACGACAAGGGGGAGAAGGTAGCTAATTGCAGTAAGGATTGGTGCCTTGATACCGACCTTCTTCATCCTTTTCCTCGGCTTCTCTATCTCTTCAGCCATTGCACATTCCCCTTCCATATAGAGACGCTTTCCTACACGTACGACGTCCTTCCAACGCCTACTTGCCAAGCTCCTGGTGAATCTTCGCCACAATCTGCTTGGGTGCCTTGATCGCCAGATCCGTCGGGATCTTCATGATCTTCTTGTCCTTGAAGCGGTCAGTCCCCTCGATGTGCACATCGATGCACAGAAGCACGCAGTCGGCATCCTCTATCTGCTGCGGAGTCAACTCGTCCTCGACCCCGATGGTGCCCTGGGTCTCCATGTGAATCTCGTCACCTGCCGCCTTGGCGGCCTTAACGATGGCCTCCTTGGCCATGTAGGTATGGGCAATACCGCTACAGCACGCACACACTCCGACGATTCTCATGTATCTCTCCTCTCCTTGTCGTTTCACGTAACATCCGTTTGCGCAGTTATGTCCGCCCTTCCACCAATGTTTGTAATTGTGTTTCATATTACATATTTTTTTGGAATTACATTCCAACAGACTTCCTCCTTGTATCGATGGTCGGATTTTGGGGACGAACGGCATCCGTACGACTCGTGAACATAGAGGGGCAGCCAAAAGAAAAGACGGCCTGCCAAGATGAGGTATGGCAGGCTGCTTGACTGTCGTGAGAACCTAGCTGTCCTATCAGATGTCCTAGTAGAGTGTGGGCGTATTCTCCTTATCGCGTCCGAGACTCTTCCTCTCCATTCGGACGTGCTCTCTAACGTTCTTCCCGTGCGCAAGCAGGAACATGAACAGTGTCTCAACAATGAAATTCTCTGGGACATGCGTCGAGAACTGCGGCCCAGCAAGCATTGGATCGCGCATGACGGCGGTGAAGACCACATCGGAACGGAGCGCGAGCACAGAGGTCGGGTTCGACGTGATGAATATTATGGGAGTTCCAGAATCCTCCGCGTTGTCGACGATGGTCTCCAGGCGATGGGAATAGCCAGATGACGAGACCACAAAAAGCAGGTCGTTGCGTCTCAGCGACAGGGAGTCAAGAATCATGACCTCGGTATTGACCGGACAGTTTGCCCGAATTCCAATCTGGCCAAGGCGGAACGCGAAGTTAGAGCAGATGGGAATAGAGTTGCCAACAGCTGCGAACAGGATGTTGTCAGAGTTCATGATAAGGCCCAATGCCTTACTGACGTTGTCCGAGCTCATCTGCTCCGCAGTACCCTTGAGCTCCTGAGTCTTATTCTCAAGAATGTAGCTGATGGAGGCATCTATTTGATCGAGGGAGATCTCGGACACCTCACTCCCCTCCGGAACGTCAGCCCCTGCCTGGTCCGAGGCAATCGCCAGCCGAAGGTCTGAGAAGCTCTCGTAACCGATGTGCCGAACGAAGCGGGATACCGTTGCGCTTGACGCCTCACTTCGCAAGGCGATGTCTCGAACCGAGAGCTTCGCGACCTCGCCAACGTTTTGGATGATGAAGTCCGCAACCTTCCTCTCGGTGTCAGACAGCACTTCGTAAGCTGCGCATATGGTGTTAACGGCGCTTCCCTGTGGGCTCATAGGCTACTTCCGTCCATCGTGAAGGGGCGGAATGTGCCTCTTCTCATAGTTTGGATATAATGTAACATTGTTTCAGAAAGTATCTTGTCATTGGAACGTAGACGGACGGAAAAATTCCATGGCGCGATACGGCGTCTCGTAATCTGCAGACGGGACACTGTCGGCATCGTGCGCGATGCTGCGGTACAATCTGCGCAGATGCGTTCTGGTGTTGGGGAGTTGAGGCGTATGGACGTCCGTAAGGTGCGGTTCATCGAGCCGGGGGCACCGCCGTACCGACGCACACCGCTGAACCTGTTCGTGTACGATCGCTACATCCGCAACCCGTCCGTCGGTCTCATGACGCTCGCCACCATCGTGCACCGCCGCATTGCCGACACGCTCATGTACAGCGAGTCCATCTCGAAGGTGCGCTGGGATGACTGCCTTGACGCCGACGTCGTGTTCATCGGGGCGTTCACGTTCGCCGCACCGCGCGGCTACGAGATTGCCGACAAGATTCGCCAGCAATCCGATGCAGTGGTGGTGATTGGCGGGCTTCATGCCACCATGTGCCCGGAGGAGGCCGCCGCGCACGCCGACTACGTCCTTCTGGGCGAGGGGGACGAGACCATCCTGCAGTTCCTGGACGCGCTCCAGGCAGACAAGGAGCCCGCATTCGCCGGCGTGGCGCACCTTGACGCCGATGGGACATTCCATAGCACGGGCATGCCTGCCCCGCCGCATGACATCGACACGATACCCGATCGCTACCTGGTGTGGCGCTACCACAGGATGGCCGGCCACAATACGCTGTGGGGGCAGGTGCACGCCTCGCGCGGATGCCCGCACAACTGCGACTATTGCTCGCTCGTGCGTCTGTACGGGCACCATGTGCGCACGCGCAGTCCGCAGAGCGTGGTGGAGGACATCAGGCGTTGTATCACCTTTCACGACGAGGGGCGCCACCGCATCGCCACGGTACTCTGGCTCACCGACGACAACTTCTTCGCCGACCGCCCATGGGCGCTGGCGGTGCTGGACGCCATCATCGAGAGCGACGTCGACTACCGCTTCACCATCCAAGCGCGCTACGAGGTGGGCTTCGATGACGAGATGCTGGAACGCCTGGTGCGGGCGGGCTTCGTGGAGCTGGCGCTGGGCATCGAGTTCATCGACGACGACGCGTTCCGGGAGTTCCACAAGCGCAGCTCGAAAAGCGATATAGAGCGCGCAATCTCCAACATCCGGGCGCACGGGCTGCGCGTGCGCGGGCTGTTCATATTCGGAGCGCAGAGCAACCGACCCGGCGTGGGAAAGGCAGTCGCGCGCTTCGCCATGGACAACGGCATCCAGGGCATATTGCTGCAATCCATGTACTTCATCCCAGGAACGCCCGCCTTCGAGCAGTACAAGGACGAGCTTTTGCACACGGACTGGGAGAAGTGCGTGGGCAACGTGGTGCACCGGCCGCGCAACATATCGGCGCGCCAGCTGCAGCGCGAGATCATCGAGTGCAGCAAGACGTACTACTCGTGGCGGCGTCTGCTCTCCGCGCTCGTGCACGAGCGCGGCATCGACCGTGTGCTGTTTCTCGGCGAGTTCTTCTGGCAGATGAGCGAGCGGGCTCGCATGCGCCGCGAGCTGCCCGCCCTACCGGACGACTAGCCCGCACATCTGGTCGCCGAACCGACGCGGAGCAGTCCTATCGTCCCAATGGATCATGATGCAGTGAGGGAACGTGGCCTATAGTTCCACCATGGAAAACCCAAAACCGCCTTGAGCGCTTCACAAGGAGACGCCTATGGGAGCAGCGGAGACGCTTGCGAGCTTCTTCCAAGCCGAGAACGACAGGGACTGGGAAACCTACCGGACCTTCCTGCATGCAGATGTGGTCTGGCACCTGCATGCCGAGCACGAGCGGGTGATCCAAGGCATCGAGGAGTACCTGCGGGTCATGCAGGATGCCTACCGCGATTCCAACACGCGGTTCCGCGTGGAGGAGATGCACGAATCGGCTCGTGGGGAGCGAATCGCAGTCCTGCTGATCGATGACGACGGCGCGAGATCATTCGAGGTGTTCGACTTCGAGGATGGCAGGATCAGGGGCGAGCACGAGTTCCTTCTAGGGTGACGGGGATCGAATCCGCTGCCTCGCGCCGTCGCCCATATCCCATGCGATTCGTACGGAACGGCTCGGGACGGCGGGAGCCGATGCGCGTACAGTCCTAATCGAGGAGGTGGGAGATGGGCGTCATGGAGGACTTCAACCGGACGGTGGGCTACATCGACGCGACCTTGGGCAAGAGTGCGGATGATAGGGAGATACGCCGCCTATCGGGATACTCCCGCGCGATGTTCAGCAGGGTCTTCTCCATCTTCACGGGGATAACGCTGTCGGAGTACATTCGCGGACGCAGGCTGACGGAAGCCGCGTTCGACCTGCGCTCATCCGAGGAGCGGATCATCGACGTGGCGCTACGCCATGGCTTCGGCTCGCCGGACTCGTCGCTGCGGCATTCAAGGAGTTCCATGGCCACACCCCTCCGAGGTCAGGGACGGGAGGCCCTTTCGGGTTATGTCCAAACTGCGGCTGGCGCTCAGCGTCAGGGGAGGAGAAGAGATGAAGGTCAGCATCCAGAGAAAGCCCGCCTTCACGGTGGCGGGTCTCATGCGGGAGGCCATCGAGAGCTCGGAGTGCCCGGAGACAAATCAACTACCTGGTGTGCACCGGACTTCGAGGCGTATGGCCCCGGAGACATGCATGCAGACGGCTACGAGATGGAGCTGTGGGCGCCCATCGAGAGAACATAGGGGCTGGAGCATGAGGCGAGCCACGCCTCTGACGCGACCTGTCGCCACGGCCTCGCGATCGCTCCGCGTCAAACCTTCCCCTCCCCCAGCCTATTCATATAAATTGGGGGACGGCCTACACAGCAAGCAGCGCTCTCCTGCCAGAGCGCTATAAATCCGAAGGGCTGGAGCGTGGTCACAATCGACGGGTCCGTGGGGCCCGCCTCAGGCGATGCTTACGGCATCACGGGGTGGCCGTCGTACCAGGTGATCTGCGGGTGCTTGACGTAGCCCGGGTCCCCGGCGTCCCCCGTGCCGTCCCAGGTCTCGGAGCCGTCCCTGTAGACCACGTCCGGCCACATCAGCTCGAGGATGCGGTCGACGGACGGGGGCTCGGGGTCGCGGCCCCGGACCTCGTTCTGCGTCGAGTCGAGGATGTAGAGTTGCGCGGAGTACGGGTCGTAGCCCTCCAGCCCCGCGTACACGTACATGCGCTGGCCGAGCCCCCATATCCCCTCGAGGCACTCGTGGATCGTACCCGCCCACTCGCCCTCCGTGCCGTCCGCGGGCATCATGAGCGTCACGTCCACGCGCGGGTGGGTGAAGCCGTTGTTCACGTAGGCGTCCAGCTCGTCGGGCCGCCAGTCGCGGTCGCCCACGTAGGGCTCCGCCATCTGCACGCTGTAGCCCGCGAGGCCGGAGAGCCCCCGCACGACCTCCAGGAACGGCCCCTCCATCTGGCCCTTGAAGCGATACTGGGTGTAGTCGTCCCAGAGGTTGTACCGGAGCGTCCCCGTATCCAGGTTGACGGGAACCTCGCAGCCGAAGACCTTTGACGGGTCGGAGTCGGGCCTGGCGCAGAGCTCGTAGATGAGCTCGTCCGTGTAGTCGGGCACGTAGGACGTCACCTCCGTGCCCTCCGCCTGGGAGAACGCCTCGCCGTAGCGCTCCCCCAGCGCCGGGAGCGCGTAGGCGAGCGCGTCCTGGCCGTCCGATATCGTGATGTCGGGCACCTCTTCCTCCCTCCCTCTCAGCGGGCCGCAGCCCGCGAGGAGGGAGGCGGCGAGTCCGAGGGAGGCGAGGGCGAGCCCCCTCCTGCTGAGCACCACGGTCATCGCGGCATCACGGGGTGGCCGTCGTACCAGGTGATCTGCGGGTGCTTGACGTAGCCCGGGTCCCCGGCGTCCCCCGTGCCGTCCCAGGTCTCGGAGCCGTCCCTGTAGACCACGTCCGGCCACATCAGCTCGAGGATGCGGTCGACGGACGGGGGCTCGGGGTCGCGGCCCCGGACCTCGTTCTGCGTCGAGTCGAGGATGTAGAGTTGCGCGGAGTACGGGTCGTAGCCCTCCAGCCCCGCGTACACGTACATGCGCTGGCCGAGCCCCCATATCCCCTCGAGGCACTCGTGGATCGTACCCGCCCACTCGCCCTCCGTGCCGTCCGCGGGCATCATGAGCGTCACGTCCACGCGCGGGTGGGTGAAGCCGTTGTTCACGTAGGCGTCCAGCTCGTCGGGCCGCCAGTCGCGGTCGCCCACGTAGGGCTCCGCCATCTGCACGCTGTAGCCCGCGAGGCCGGAGAGCCCCCGCACGACCTCCAGGAACGGCCCCTCCATCTGGCCCTTGAAGCGATACTGGGTGTAGTCGTCCCAGAGGTTGTACCGGAGCGTCCCCGTATCCAGGTTGACGGGAACCTCGCAGCCGAAGACCTTTGACGGGTCGGAGTCGGGCCTGGCGCAGAGCTCGTAGATGAGCTCGTCCGTGTAGTCGGGCACGTAGGACGTCACCTCCGTGCCCTCCGCCTGGGAGAACGCCTCGCCGTAGCGCTCCCCCAGCGCCGGGAGCGCGTAGGCGAGCGCGTCCTGGCCGTCCGATATCGTGATGTCGGGCACCTCTTCCTCCCTCCCTCTCAGCAGGCCGCAGCCCGCGAGGCCGAGG
>NZ_DBHHPX010000045.1:0-15281 GCF_057241865.1 Tractidigestivibacter sp. | reverse complement strand
CGGGCAGGGGACGCATTCTGGGGGGCAGCCATGCGCTCGGCCTCCCCGGCCTTCCGTCCCGATGCAGAGGGCATGCCTGCAAGGGGCCTTGCCGGGGAGGCCCCCGAGGCCGGTCCCGAGGGGGCGGGGCCCTCCGCAGGGCCTGGGCGCCCGCCCCGGGACGACGAGGCCCACCGGTGCCCGCCCGCCATCCCGGGCATGGGCCCCAAGACAGCATCGGCGCTCGCCACGCCGGTCGGCATGTCGCCCTTCCCCGGGGACGGCAGGCTCGCCGCATGCCGCGGCCTCGTGCCTGCGGGCCACGGCTCGGGATCGTCCATCAGGTCGCAGAGGGATGCCCGCGGAGGCGACAGGGCCCCCGAGAACCCCCTCGTATTCGGCTGCGACTCCCTCGTGGGGACGAAGAGCCGCTTCGGGAGGTACTGCGATGCCTGCGTCGCGAGGGGCATGAGGCACAACAAGGCGCTCAAGGCAGTGGCACGCAAGAGGCTGCGCGTCATCCATGCGGTGATGCGCGACCGGGTGCCATATGTGGAGCCGCCGGCGAACGTTGTAGAAAAGCCGCCTGCTACGGCTTGACAAAACTATAGGGACACCCCCCGCGAGGAGTCCCCGAACCATGTGGGCCCCCGCATGCAGGGCCCGTAGCGCCCGACGCCGTCCGCTTTTGCGGGGTTCTCGGAGACACCCCCGATGCAGATGCCTCTAGAATGGGCGCTCACCACGTTCGGATATAGCCCCTCGAGCTTCCGGAGACAGGCGACCTCCCCCGGCCGTGCCGCATTGCGCGGCCTCGGTCCGGAATTCCCATGCACCAGGGCCGCAGCCTCGCCGGATCCCTCGAGCCCGTGCGAGAGCCCGATGGGTCGGCGCCTGCCGTAGCCCGTCTCGAGCCCTGTCTCCGGATACGTGATCCCTGCGCCGCCCGCCTTCTTCCCCAGCAGCCGTAGCGCCTCCTCCTTCGTTGCCCTGTCCATCTCCGGTCCCTCCCATTCGGTGATGGAACGAGCTTGTCCCAGGATGGGAGGGGGTGACATTTTCGCGCGACGACGACAAGACCTCCGAGATCGGGGGCTTCGGAAGGTTCCCCACGGCGCGGGGCTTCATGAACTTCGTGGGGCTCGCGCCGTCCGGGTCGTCGTCGAGGGAGCCGGCGTCGGGGGCCCCATCACCAAGTGCGGCAACTCCCACGTGAGGAGGCCTCTCGTGGAGGGCGCCTGGCACCATGCGCGGGCGCACCTGCCCGCGGCGGAGTCGGCCCGGATGCCGCCCGACGCGTCCGCCGGGGCGACGCGCATCGCCGACAAGGCAAACGGGCGCCTGCACGCAAGGTCCCGCTACCTCAGGGATGGGGGCAAGCGGCCCAACGTCGCCAACGTGGCCGTCGCCCGCGAGTTCGCCGGCTTCGTCTGGGCGCTCGCCCGTGCGGGATAGGAGGGCTCGCAGGCCCTCCTATCCCCATGACTCCACCCCTGCGGCACGGGCCCCCGTCCGAAGCGCGTGGGGAAACTCGCGGTCGGCCTATGTGCAGCCACCACGATGGCTACGCACGGTTCTGGACAGGCAACACTCCCCAGCCGAGGCATCGAAACGCGTCACCCAACACGCGAATGTCAGACTCGCAACGTGCATCAGACCATCGACGCTCTTCCGAGGGAGTCTTCCCGCAGAGTGGGCGTAGCAATCGTTCGGCCAGCCCCGGAGAAATCCGAGGCTGGCCGAACTTACCCCCTTGGCAGGAAGTACTACATATCAGGCCTGTGCCTTGACCTTCTCCCAGTCGGCCGCAAAGCTCGCGAGGCCCTGGTCGGTCAGCGGGTGGTGCAGGCACTTCTTGAGCGCCGCGAAGGGCACGGTGGCGATGTCGGCGCCGAGCAGGGCCGCCTGGGTCACGTGGTTGGGCGTGCGCACCGACGCGGTGATGATCTCCACCTGGTCGTCCACGTTCTTGCCCGCCCAGTCGTAGTTCTTGAGCGCGGCCACCACGTCGGCCAGGTGCGCGATACCGTCATTGCCGATGTCATCGAAGCGGCCCACGAAGGGGCTCACGTAGCGGGCTCCGGCATTGGCGGCCAGCAGCGCCTGCGGGGCAGAGAAGACCAGCGTCATGTTGATGCGCACGCCCTCGTCGGCAAGCGTGAGGCACGCCGCCAATGCGGCTTCGCAGATGGGGGGGAGCTTCACAACGATGTTGGGCGCGAGCGCGGAGAGCCGGCGGCCCTCCTCCACCATGGCCTCGGTCGTCTCGGCGGTGGACTCGGCCGAGACGGGCAGGCCCGCGCAAAGCTCGGCAATCTTGAGCATATGCGGCTCGAAGTCTGCCAGCTTGCCGCCCGTGCGGGAGTACAGGGTCGGGTTGGTGGTGACGCCGGCGAGGCAGCCCCAGCTCTTGGCCTCCTCGATCTCGGCCAAGTCGGCGGTATCAATGAAGAACTTCATGGTTCGCTCCTATCGTATGGTTCGATATGCTTCGCGGTACAGTCAACGCCATAGGACAGACCCACCCGAGGGCCTGTCTGGCGATGAAGGAAGGGAGAGAAGCGCAGGTCATTCAAAGCCCGTCCAACGGAGTTGACCCTACGATGCGGATGACTGTCCATAGTAGGCGTTGGGGCCGTGCTTGCGCTGGTAGTGCTTGTCCTGCAGGTACTGCGGGGCAGGCTCGACCGAGACCTCGAGCGCCTCGGTGTTGAGGGCCATGCGCGCGACCTCCTCGAGCACCACCGCGTGGTACACGGCCTGTGCGGCATCCTTGCCCCAGGAGAAGGGGCCGTGGTTGCGCACCAGCGTGCCGGGGACGGCTAGCGGGTCGAGCCCCGCGAAGCCCTCCACGATCACCTTGCCCGTGTTGAGCTCGTAGGCCTCGTCGATCTCGGCTGGGGTGAGTCCGCGCATGCAGGGGATGGGGCCGTAGAAGTAGTCCGCGTGCGTCGTGCCGTAGCACGGGATGGCGCGGCCCGCCTGCGCCCACGACACGGCCGTGCTGGAGTGCGTGTGCACCACGCCGCCGATGCCCCCCCAGCTCTTGTAGAGGTAGGCGTGGGTCGCCGTGTCCGAGGAGGGGTTGAGCTCGCCCTCCACCACACGTCCGTCGAAGTCGCACACCACGAGGTTCTCCGGCGACAGGTCCTCGTAGGACACGCCGGAGGGCTTGATCACGAAGAGTCCCCGCTCGCGGTCCACGCCCGAGGCGTTGCCCCAGGTGAACACCACCAGTCCATGGCGCGGCAGGTCCATGTTGGCCTCGTAGACCTCCTCGCGCAGCTCCCTGAGCATCATGTCTCGCTCCTTTCCTCAGGGGAGGTGCCCCTGGCCACGTTTGCTACTTGCTTGCGAGCGCCTTCTCGGCGGCCTTCTCGGCCTCGTTGGCGGCCACAAAGCGCTGCAGGTAGAGGGCATAGCCTCCCACGTCGGCGGGGTTGGGCTCCAAGGTCTGGCCGCTCACCTGCGCAAAGACGCGCCCGGAGAGGAAGCTCGCCAGGTCCTCGCCCTTCTCGCGCAGGACCAGGTAGGCCGCCTCCACGGCGATGCCCCAGGCGCCGCCCTCACCGGCCGTCCCCATGACGGTGACCGGCACCTGCAGCGCGGCGGCCAGGAGCGACTGCGCCACGCCTGGCGTCTTGAAGATGCCGCCGTGCCCGTACAGGCGGTCGATGACGACCCCCTCCGCGCGCAGCGCGTCGTTGCCCACAGCCAGTGCCCCAAAGGCCGACATGATGTTCATGCGCATGAGGTTGGCGATGGTGAGTTTCGCGTTCTGATCACGTAGCACCAGCGGGTAGCCGGTCTGCACGCCCATGACGGTCTCGCCCGACACGAAGGGGATGCTCACCAGCCCACCGGCGTCCTTGTCGCCCGCGAGCGCCGCCGTGAAGAGCGTGCCGTAGAGGGCGCCCCTCTCGACCGGCTGGCCCATCAGCTCGCTGTAACTCGAGAGCAAATCGACCCATGCGTTGATGTCGGAGGTGCAGTTGTTGCAGTGCACCATGGCCACGGGATCTCCTGCCGGCGTGGTCACGAGGTCGACCTGAGGGTTGGTGGCGTCCTTTAGCGCGTGCTCGAGCACCACCATCGAAAAGATCGAGGTGCCCGCCGAGACGTTGCCCGTCCGTGGGGCCACCGAGTTGGTGGCCACCATGCCCGTCCCCGCGTCGCCATCGGGCGGGCAGAGGGGCACGCCGGGCAGCAGATCGCCCGACGGGTCGAGCAGGCGCGCGCCGGGTTCGGTGAGCTGCCCGGCGAACTCGCCCGCCGCCAGCGGCTTGGGCAGCAGGTCAGCAAGGTGCCAGTGCACCTCAGCCTTCGCGGCGAGCTGATCGAAGCGTGACATCATCGCACCGTTGTAGGTGCCGGTAAGCGAGTCGATGGGAAAGACGCCACTCGCATCTCCCACGCCGAGCACCTTCTGTCCCGTCAGGCGCCAGTGCACGAGCCCCGCAAGCGTCGTGATGAACGCGACGTCATGCACGTGTAGCTCGTGGTCGAGCATGGCCTGGCGCAGGTGCGCTATGCTCCAGCGCTCGGGGATGTGGAAGCCAAAGAGCGCGGTCAGCTCGGCGGATGCCTCGCCCGTGTTGGTGTTGCGCCATGTGCGGAAGGCTGTGAGCTGTTTGCCCTCGGCGTCAAAGGGAAGGTAGCCATGCATCATGGCGCTCACGCCCAGGGCTGCAAGACGCGTGAGGGTCACACCGTAGCGCTCGCGCACCGCCGCCTTGAGGCTCGCGTAGCAGCCGGCGAGACCTCCCCAGATGTCGTCTGAGGTGTAGGTCCAAAGGCCGTCCTCCAGCCGGTTCTCCCAGTCGTGGGTACCCACAGCCAGCACCTCGAAGTCCTCATCAATGAGCACGGCCTTGATGCGCGTGGAGCCAAACTCGATGCCCAGCATGCAAGCACCCGCCTCGATTGACCGCGCAGCGCCGTTCATATCCGTTGTCATTGCTCTCTCCCTTTGAGGTAGTTGGTATGGGGACCGGTATGGGGACGACGCCCCTTGTGCCGCCGGCCGCACGTCCATAAGGCCGGCGGATGCCCCGGTGCGCCGGGCGCAGGGCCCACGCATCGAGGACTCACTTCCTAGCGGTAGGCCACGGCTCCCAGCATGAGGTCGCGCTTGAAGCTGCGGACGGAGGTCTCGCTGTCGATGACCACCGACTCCACGCACATCTCGTCAGCCCAGTCGACCATCTCCTGCGTGGTCAGGTCGAAGGAGAACACGGTGTGGTGTGCGCCGCCCGCCAGAATCCAGGTCTCCACGCCCGTCTTGAGGTTGGGGCGCGGGGTCCAGAACATGGTGCCGGTCGGCAGGTTGGGCATGGCGTTGTCGAGCTTCTTGGCGTCAACCTCGGCGATGATTAGGCGGAAGCGCTCACCCATGTCGATGAGGGAGGTGGCAATGCCAGCACCCTCATGGCTCGTGAAGACGAGGCGGGCCGGGTCCTCGCGGTCACCCATGGACAGCGGCGTCACGTGGATGGCCGGCTTGGTGGCAGCGATGCTCGGGTCGACTTCGGACATGTGCGACTCGAGGATGCCCTCGGCACCCGGCACCAGATTGTAGGTGTAGTCCTCCATGAAGCAGGTGCCCTTGGCATCCTTCACGCTCGCGGCCATGACCTTCATGACGCGGTCCATGGCAGCCGACTTCCAGTCGCCCTCGGCGCCAAAGCCATAGCCCTTCTGCATGAGACGCTGGATGGAGAGGCTCGGCAGCTGCTTGAGGCCGCCCAGGTCACCGAAGTGCGTGACGACAGCCTGATAGTTGTGGTCCTCCAGGAAACGTTTGATGCCGATCTCCTGGGCGGCCTGGACCTCGACGTGACGACGGAACTCGTCTGGATTGCGCCCGTCGAGGACGAGGTCATAGAGGTCATAGTACTCGTCGGTGAGGGCAGCCGCCTCGGAGGGGCTCACCTCGTCCACATAGGGCACCAGCTCGTTGATGGGCCAGGCATCGACCTCCCAGCCAAACCGAACCTGCGCCTCGACCTTGTCGCCCTCGGTCACGGCCACGTTGCGCATGTTGTCGGCGAAGCGGCACACGCGCACCGTGCTGCTCACCACCGAGCCCACGGCGGTGCGCATCCAGGCCGCTAGCTCGGCACGCACCCGCGCGTCGGCCCAGTGGCCGAAGATGACCTTGCGGTTCTTGGCAACGCGCGTAAAGACGTGGCCGAACTCGCGGTCGCCGTGGGCCGACTGGTTCTCGTTCATGAAGTTCATGTCGATAGTGTCCCAGGGAATCTCCACGTTGAACTGCGTGGCGAGATGGCAGAGCGGCTTGCGGTACTCGCGCAAGCCCAAAATCCAGGACTTTGCCGGCGAGAAGGTGTGCATCCACGTGATGACGCCGGCACACAGCGGGTCGTTGTTGGCCTCGTTGAAGGTCTTACGAATCAGCTCGTTGGTAATGAGCGTGGGCTTGAGCACAACCTCGAAGGGCAGCTCGCCGCTGGCGTTGAGTACCTTAACGATCTGGGCAGAATGCTCGGCAACGTGTTCCAGGCACTCGTCACCGTAAAGGTCCTGGGACCCGGTGCAGAACCAAAATTGGTACTTCTTGATGTTGAGCATGTTCGACTCCTTTGTTTGCTTGTCGCGATGCGACCGTGGACGAGGGGCAGTGAGGGGTGGGGCTCCCCGAGGGGAGAATGACCAGGGAGCCCCGGGGAAGGAAGGAGGCCTACTTAATAAACTGGATGGACTCACGGTCTGAGAACAGCGCAAGGAAAACCAGGAACACAATGCCTGTGATGAACTGCTTCATATCCGTTTGGAGCCCCATCATGACCAGGCCACGGTCGAGGACGCAGTAGGTAAGAACGCCCACCACGATGTTAGAGAACCGCACCTTGGCCCCACCCGAGATGGGAAGACCACCCAGAACCAGTGCCAGCATGATCTGCGTCTCGAGCATGTTTCCGCCCGTCGCCGTCATCGAGCCGTTTCGAATGGCAAGCACGAAGGCGGCAAAGCCCGTGATAGCACCAGCGACAATGTAGACCAGCATCTTGGTGCGCGCCACGTCTATGCCCGCAAAACGCGCAGGGGTCTGCCCGGCGCCCACGGCCTTGAGCGTGGCACCCAGAGGAGTGAAGGTAAAGACAAGATAGAAGATTACGAGGCACGTAATCGTTATCGGCAGCAGGAAGCCCGTCTTATTGAAATCTGCTTGGAGGTAGCTGGCCCCCATCACAGGGGAGTTGGTGGTGAGATAGGCCACGATGCCACGCACGAGAAACATCGTGCAGATGGTCACGATAAACGATGGGATCTGGCGCCTTACGTGGAAATAGGCATTGACCGCCCCTACTGCCATGCCACAGGCGATGCCACCCAGAATGGCCAGCGGCAGGCTCGTCTGGGACAGCTTGCAGACCACGATGCAGGACAGGCCAATCATGGAGCCCTGCGAGAAGTCGAGCGATCCCATGGTCATGATCATGAACACACCGATGGATGCGATGAGCAGCACATACGTGGAGTTGAGAATGAGGCGGACGTTGTTGGGTTGCACGAGCCTCCCACCTGTGGCAATGGCGAAGGAGACAGCGATCAGCACGAATCCCAGGATGGGCAGCATTGAGCGGAACTTCCCGCCTCCGAGCGCACCGCGCAGGTTCGCGTGAACGGGATTTGCCACTGCAGCATTGACGGTATCAGTCATCTTTTCCCTCCTACACCATCAGGGCGATGAGATCCTGCTCGGTCATATCGGGCCGACGCTCGAACTCGCCCGCAATCTTGCGGTCTTTCATCACGATGATGCGGTCGCACATGCCTATAAGCTCCATGATCTCCTCCGATATGACAAGAATTGCCTTGCCTTCCTGGCGCATCCCGTCCAGCAGCGCATAGATATCTGCCTTGACCCTGATGTCGATGCCACGGGTCGGAGAGTCGAGCACGAGAATGTCCGATTCTGCGCCCAGCCAGCGGGCGAGAACGACCTTCTGCTTGTTGCCCCCCGACAGCGCCGAGACGAACTGGTCGACCCCCACCATCTTTATGCTCATGGCGTTGGCGAAGGTGGTGGCAAAGTCGCGCAGCTTGCTCGCACGCAGGGGAAGGCCCATTCTGCGCAGCGAAGGAAGGGTGATGTTGTCCTGGATGGTATCGTTGATGAGCAGCGACTCGTTATCGCGGTCCTTGGATGCATAGGCGATGGAATGGTCAATGGCCGTGGCTATGCTATCGATAGAGGTGCCGTCCGCGAGGACGACCTCGCCGGCGCGGTCGTATGACGCGCCGAACAGTGCCTTTCCCACCTCGTGCATCCCGCACTCCGAGAGGCCCCCGATTCCCAGAATCTCTCCTTTGTGAAGATCAATGGAAACGTCCTCCAACTGCCCTGGCACCGACACCATGCGCATGGAAATCGCGATGTCGCCCGTACGGGGGCACCCATAGTCCTCGCGATAGTAGTGCTCAGACATCTGACGGCCAACCATAAGCGTCTTGAGCTCGTCCTCGTCCACCTCAGATGCGCTGACGGTGGCAATGAACTCGCCGTCGCGCAGAATCGAGATGGTATCAGACATCATCAGCACCTCGGACATGTCATGGCAGATAAAAATCACGGTGCGCCCATCGTCGCGTACAGACCGCATAACGTCGAAGAGGATGTCGCGCCCGTTCTGCGAGAGTGCCGTGGTGGTCTCGTCCACCACGAGAACCTTGGGCTTGAACCAGGTGGACTTGACAATCTCAACCAGCTTGCGATCCTCGAAGTTGTAATACTCTATGGGATCGGACGCCTTGATGCGGCTCAATCCATAGGAGTCGAGCAGCTCCTGCGCCTTCCGGTACATCGCCGAGGTGTTCTTGATACCCCGGTTCATGAACTGGTCCTCGTCGCCGAGGAACATGTTCTCGGCCACGGTCAGGCCATCGAGCGTGCCCTGCTCCTGGACGATGACGGCTGCCCCGAGGTGGTTCGCATCGACCTGGTTCTTGGGCACGATCTGAACTCCGTCGAGTTCGAAGGTCCCCTCGTCGATGGGAATGATGCCCGTCAGCATATTGGTGAACGTGGACTTGCCTGAGCCGTTCTCACCGATCAGCGCATGAATCTCGCCTTTGGCAAAGTCGAGGGAGATATGGTCCACGGCATGCGTGGGCCCAAAGCGCTTGTCGATGCCCACGGCACGGAGCATGACCTGCTTTGTCATGGTAAACCTCCTCTCCTACTTGACCACGGCGCCGTTGAAGCGCTTGGTGGTAAGCGTGACGATAGCCAGCAGCGTGACGCCTGTGACGATGTTGTTGATGGTGGTCGGCACACCCATGGCCACAAATCCCGCAAAGATCATGGAGACTATGTACTCGCCGATGACGATGGAGACCACCGGATGCCCGTACTTCCTGAACGCCAGCCCGAAGAAGGTGCCCATAAGCGGCTTGAAGTTAAGCGCTTGGGAGAGCATGCCCGTTTGCGGAGTCTGTGCGGTGCCATAGCCCAAATAGAGGATGGACATGATGCCTACGAACAGACCGCAGAGAGCGAAGGCGGTTGCCTTATACCGATCGACGTCGACGCCCATGTTCTTGGCCACCAGCTCATTTGCACCGATGGCGTTGGTGTAGGTGCCCACCTTGGTGTACTTGAGCAAAAATCCGCACAGGCAGAAGGCGGCAAGCGCCACGATGAGGTTCCAAGGATACGACCCGAAGGCGTTGTAGCTTGACGGCAGGCGCGTTCCGTTAATGTTGGCCATCCACACCGATGCCGCCTCGTATAGCAGCGAGAGGCCGGTGGTGACGATGATCGAAGGGATGCGCATCTTGATGTAGGCAACTCCGTTGCAGATGCCCAGCAAAAGCCCCACGAGCACCGGGACAACCACTACGGAGGCGTAGCCCAGCTGTGGGACGAAGGCGATGGCCGCTAGCTCGGCCAGTATCATCATGGCGCCTATGGAGAAGTCAAAGAGGCCCATGACGCAGATAAAGTAGAGGCCGCAGCCTCCGATGGCATGGATAAGGGCGGTTTGCAGATATGAGATCAGCTTCTCCGGATCTCCGAAGTTCGAAGGTGTAAGCAACTTGAAGACAGCCCAGATGACTATGGCGATGAGTATCAGCAGCCCTATGCCATAGTATCGGCTCTGCCTCAGCTTCTTGAGAGTAGCTTGCATGAAGGGCTTCCTTCCTTGCCTGAGGCTTGGCTACGGGTATGAATCCCGGATGGATTTCGAGCAGAAGCAAGTGCAGGGCCCGTGCCTTGCGCGGGCCCTGCAGGACCGCTATTACGCGTGGCGCGTCATGACGTCCTCGATGGACAGTTTCGTGGCGGCCGCATTGAGGGCGTCGAAGCTCATCGCACCGAGCTCGCGCAGCTCATCATCATCGTAAGGAGGCTGCTCCACGAAGTACTGCTCGTAGGCCTTGTACTCGTCGACCGAAGAGACGAAGACGTACGGGAACAGGATCTCGTATCCGTACTCACCCGTCTTGACCGCGTAGTTGCCCTTGACGGCGTTATAGACCAGCAGGAAAGCATAGAGCGGGTCGCAGAAGTGGCCGCCCGATTCGGCATACATGCCGCCGCTCTCAAGCTGATACTCGAGATCGTCCAGGAAGTCGGTGGAGACCACGCGGATCTTGCCGGTGAGGTTCATGTTCGCCAGCTGGCCGATCGACCCGACCAGCGGGTCGCCGCCGCCACCGGCCACGATTAGGGCATCCATGGTGTTGTCCTGGTTGTAGAACTGCTGGGTGATGTTGGCGCCCTCGGAGGAGGACGTGTTGGCGTAGACCGGTTCGGAGAGCGTCATCTTGTCGGAGGGGTTGGCGGCATTCCAAGCCTCGACGCCGTTCTTGTATCCCTGCCAGCGCAGCTGGAACGTGGCATCGCCCACGGTCCATGCCTCGAGCTTGATGTTGCGCGAACCCTTCTGGATGCCTTCTGGGACATCGTCACGATCCTGAGAGAGCAGCTCGATAAGCCTCTCGCCGTTGCCCACCTCATCCTCGTGGACCGAGCCCACGAAGTACTCGGAGTTCTTGGCAACCTCAAAGACTTCCGGCGAGTCGGTTTCGGAAATCATCCGATAAAACTGCGCGAGGTAGACACCGTTCTCGTTGCAGGTGTTGATGGCCGAGGTCATCTCCGAGTCTGCCGAGTTGCATACCACGATACCCTGGCAACCTGCAGCGCATAGGGTCTCGATTGAGGCAGTCACTTGCTCGGACACATGCCCTTGGTCGACGACCGAGGTGATCTCGACGTCGCCCAGCGCCTCAGCCGCGCGTTTGATGATGTCGACGGAAAGGCTTCCGAGCGCATCGGTCGAACTCCAAATGGAGACGCCTATCTTGATTGGCTCATTCGAATCGCCATCTCCCGAGCCCAATCCACCGCAAGCCGAGAGGCCGGCCGCTCCTACACCGGTCAGACCGGCCATCTTCAAAAAGGTGCGACGGGACATGTTTTTCATGGGTGTTCTCCTTTCACTGCGGGTTTTCCCGCATTCCCTCCCCAAAGGGCCACTCCTCTGGGGACCTGAACCAGCCCGTACATCAGAAGTGTTTAGATAGTTAATTCCTCATGGTTTAGCGCGATTAACTTTAGTTACTTGCTATCTTCTGTTTTAGTTAGTGTTTGATTAGCCGACAAGCCGCAAAACGCGAACGGCACATTTAACACGTTAAACGGTATTTTTTGCTTTTGAATATAAACGAACAGTCAGTATGTTTAGATTTGGGTCAGATGTCGAGATGCAAGAGGGACCACCTATGCGGCGCGACTCCACGAGGGGTGGCCTGCAAAGGCGCTGGGTGATTGCTGAACGAAACGACATCTGTTCACTATCGGCCGTCAGTCCATCGTAGGCGCCTTATACCTGTGCTTTCAGGCCTCATTCTCGACACCAAAACGAATGAATGATATGTTTTTATGATAGAGAGATTGTAGGAGGTATCATGCATGGCCCGCATGGGAGTCAGGGAAATCAGCAGGAGGACCGGTTACTCACCCGCCACGGTGTCCAACGTGCTCAACAACAAGCCCGGCGTAAGCAAAAAGGCGATGGCCGCCGTGCTTGCCTGCGCCGAGGCGATGGGCTACCAGCATCCTGGCCATATCGATCGCCTCCGTTTCATCATCGCTCGCAAGTCGGGACGTATTCTCGATGAGGGCACCTTCCATCCCGGCGTCATTGACGGAGCCGAACGGCAGGCAAGGCAGATGGGCTTCCCTATGAGCTTCTCCACCCTGGAAATCTTGGACAAGGAAGGCACTCGCAGCCAAGCCGAGCTACTCTGCCATGACAGTTCCACGGGCATCGTGCTGCTGGGCACCGAGATGGATGAGGACGACTACGACCTCTTTGTCCAGAGCGAGGCCCCCATCGTCGTCTGTGACGGCTGGAGCAATCGCTATTTCTTTGAGGCGGTCGTCACCTCCAACGAGAATTCCGCCTACCGTGCTGTCACCTACCTTCTGGAGCACGGGCATCGCGATATCGGTTATATCCGGGGAGAGACCGCCATCAAGAACTTCCCCCTGAGGGAGCGGGGCTACATCCACGCCCTGCAGGACCACGGGCTGGTGGCCAATCCGGCCCACCGCGTGGTGGTGGGGACTACGGTCAGCTCCTCGTACGAGTCCATGAAGGCCTGGCTCTCGCACGACCCCCAGCTACCCACGGCCTTCTTCGCCGAGAACGACATCATGGCCCTCGGTTGCATGCGCGCGCTCGTGGAGCATGGCGCGAGGATCCCGGAGGATGTCTCCATGTTCGGATTCGACGACCTCAACTTTGCCAGTATCGCGAGTCCGCCCCTCAGCACCATGCGCGTACCCAATCGGGCCATGGGCGAGCTGGCCGTGCGCGCGCTCGTGGAGTCGGTGCGCCAGCCCACGGACTACTCGCGCATGACGCATCTGTCCACGACCCTAATCGAGAGGCAGAGCGTCCGCACCATCGAGCGGTAGCTGTACGAAGGAGGCCTCCACAGCACGTCATCTGGCATGGCACAAGGGGCTGTATCAGAAGCCTTACCAAGTTGGACTCCGCGAAGAACCTGGTCCCGCCCCGCTCCTCGTCCTTGAAATTACCCCAGTTTCGTTGACAGCTTCTACGCCGCGTTGACGGCGTCTTTCGCATCTCTCTTCGGCCATCTTCTCCTCGAACTCAACCGGGCTCATGTAGCCCAGCGCAGAGTGGATCCTCAGCCTGTTGCAGGAGGTCTCGATGTACTCGAATGTCTCGGGCTGCGTCTGCTCGCGCGTCTCGAAGGCCTTGCGGCGCACGCGCTCGCGCTCGAGAGTGCCCGTGAGCGATTCGGCCGGCGCGTTGTCCCAGGGGCTCGCGATCGCGCCCATCGACGGGCGTATGCCGCGCTCGCGCATCGTCTTGCCGAGCGAAGGCGAGCGGTACCGGGATCCATGGTCGGAATGGTGGACAAGGCCTGACGGGGGGCGTCGTCGGCCAGCGCCGCGTCGGTCCCAGGTCCCATCGCCCGGCCGACGACCATGCGCGACCATATGCCGATGACGATCGCGACGCAGGGCCAGCCCTGGCAGGTCCTGGCGCAGGCGATGCCGGCGGACCACGCCCGGCTGGGCCCATCTGCCCCGAGGCCGCGCCTGACCGGGCCGTCGGCGTCGCCTGCCCCTGGCCTGCCCCTCGGAGCGCCGGGCCTCTTGGGCCCGACCCCGCGCGTGCCGGCCATGCCGTGCCCGGCCATCAGGCGGGCAACGCGCCTCTTCGGTGCGCAGGCGCCGGCCCTGCGCAGCACGAGGGGCACCTTCGGCGCGCCGCAGCAGCCGTCGGGCCTTTCCCACAGCGGCATCACAACGCCCGCCGTCTCGGGTCGCGCCCGTCGTGGGCCGAGGCCGGGCGGCTCGCCCACCGGCAGTGGCCCTGGCGGGTGGCCTCAGGCACGCGGCACATGGCGGAGGCGCCCCGCCTGCCCCCGCCCTCGTCCATGGACCGGAGCTTCGCCCTCTCCGCGTCGCCTCCGTCGCAAAGAAGGCGCTCGCCTTTAAGAGCGTCTCGTCCTCCTCCCCCAGGCGCGCGCTCTCGCGCCCGAGCCGGCGGATCTCCCCTTGCGTCTGGAAGGGGTCGCCCTCCTTGGGGCCGTCGTCGTCAGCGGCCCTCCTGACCCGGTCGGAAGGGGAGCCGGGGTCGCACCCCAGCTCCCGCGCTACGGCCGCGTAGGTTGTCCCGCCCTTCAGGTGCAGGGCGACCGCCTGCTCCTTGAAGTCCGGCGTGTGCTTCGTTGGCACATGCCTCCTCCGATCCCTTCCCCTGACACGATATAAGGAAGTCGATGTGTCAACGAAAGCGGGGTAATTTCAAATTCAGTGGCGGACCCCATGCCCGAGGCCGCGCCCGGCACGACCACGGGGGAGGGGCGCCCCCACCTCGTGACCCACTCGGGCCGCGGCTGCCGCTACCGCTGGCCCGGGTGGGTATCGACCTGCGGGGCGGCTGGGGTGGCGCGGTCGGTGCTGCGGGCGAAGGCAGGCGAGTGCATCGCCGGGCACAGTGAGAAGCGCAGGAAGAGGCCGCTCGGGGGCATGAGCCCGCTACAGTACCGGAAGAGCCTCGGGCTCGCAGCGTAGGGATTCGGTACGGAAAAACGTTACCACCCCCTGGCTGACCCCTTCCTAGAACGTGAGGGCCTTATTGCCCCCGTTGGGGCCCAGGGAGCAAGCCACGGCGCCGCGGAGGCCGCGCCCTTGCGGGTGTGGCGCTGCGGTCTCCGCGGCGGCGCGGCGCCAGGGGGCGGGAAGAGGTGCTTGCCCCCTGTGCTACCTTGGTCCCAACGGAGGCCCGGAGATCATGCCTTTGTGTTTTCGACGGGGCGCGAGGATAGGGGACCCATCACAGTCCCCGGCGCAGCGGCGTTTCGGAAACGATGTCCGTGAAAGAGATGCGGGGACGCGTGACACATCAGTCGCGCGTCCCCGCGGCGATTCTCTGGTCGTATTCCGAATCCGCGTGATGAATTGGTAGCGCTGAAGCGCTGTCGGGCTACGGAAGACAGCCCTTCTCGAGCAGCTCCTTGGTGATGGTCGACTTGTGCACGCGTATGGACCGTCCGATGTTGATGTGGGGCAGGACGTTGGAGATCTCGAAGGACTTGGAGCGGCCGATGCCGAACACCTCCTGCAGGTCTCTCGGGCCCAGCCATTCCGGCCGGTCCCGGAGCGGCGTGTTGTCCCTGAGTCTCGCCACCTGAGCGACCCTCTGTCCGCCCTCGCTTCCCATGGTGACCCCCTATCTTCAAGTCGTTGCATCTGAGAGCCGGATACCGGATGCTTTGATGCAATG
>NZ_DBHHPX010000044.1:0-15909 GCF_057241865.1 Tractidigestivibacter sp. | reverse complement strand
GTCGGTCGAACAAATCAGTCTCTAGGTCTTGACTTCATATAGCTGGTCTCCGTTCTTGGGACCACGTCCCCGCAGCCCGCCGCCGTGGACGCACCCGGGCGGGGGAGTTGAAAACAGAAGGGGCACTCCCGCAGGGTCTTCCCGGACGTGAGGACGTCGGCCATGCGTGGGCACAGGAGAGGAGTCGCCACGGCAAACGAGTACGATTACCATAAGATGTGGGGCGACCTGGGTATGGGCGTCGAGGCACACGATGGCCTCCTTGGGGTCGTGGGCGAGATGCACCAGATCATGTACCTTACGCAGGAGAACAGGCCCGCATCCACGTCCTACCTCGATGGCGTTGCTGCCAACCTGCACTCTGGACGCATTCGTGAGATGGTGGGCGGCCGTGGCGAGGGAGCTTTCAAGAAGATCATAGAAAGCTTCTATCTCTGCGTGTCCGAGGAGGTCGTAACTGCGGCAGGAGCTGTCGAGGTGGGCCTCTGCGCTAGCGCCGAGTGGGCACCCGAAAAAGCCGAGCGCTACGTGCCGCACAACACCTGCCCGCTCATCAAGGGCTTCATGGGCTTCAAGATCGGTCGAGTTTGCCCCTACATCGAAAGCGCCGACCTCGTGGTAGGCGAGAGCACCTGCGACGGTAAGAAGAAGGCGTACGAGCAATTTGGAAAGCTCAAGCCCATGTACATCATGGACGTCCCGCACGTGCGCAACGATGACACCAAGCTCCAGTGGCGGCATGAGGTCCATACACTTGCGGCAAGGATTGAGGAGGAGATCGGCCAAAGATTGTAGAGGAGAACCTGCGCGCTGCCATCAGACCTGCTAATGACAGGCGTCAGGCCCTGCAGCGCCTCTCTGCTACCCGCGTGGCAGACCCGGTGTCCATCTCCGGCCTCGACTTCCTCCTCATCGTGCAGGCCGCCTTCATGGATGACTCCGCACGTCTGACCGATGCCATCAACAAAGATGGCCGACGAGTGCGAGAGGCGTGTGGCCGAGGGCGTTGGCGCTGCTCCAAGGGTGCCAAGCGCATTTTCTACACAGGCACGCCGATGGCAGTGCCCAACTGGAAGCTCTTCAACATCATCGGGAAGGCTGGCGGTGTGGTGGTTGGCGAGGAATGCTGTATCGGTAGCCGCTACTACAAGGACCTAGTGCCCGAGGGCGGTGCTACTGTGGACGAGATGCTCGACAACATTGCCGACCGCTACCTCAACATCCAATGCGCCGTCTTCACGCCCAACCAGGGCCGTCCCGCGTGGCGGGGACGGATGGGTTTCGGGGCAAGACCGTTCGCCAGAGCCCTTCGTCACTGACCGTGCAACAAGAAAGCTCCAAACTGCACACAGAATTGAGGTTTTGAAGACTGCATTGAAGCAAGGAAGCCCTCCGAACGGCCCTTGGTGGCCTGGACCGACCGGCAACGTTCGGCTGAAACGACAAAACCCCAGTTGGTCGATGTGACTTTGCATGTCGCGGCCGGTCGGACGCAGCATTGCGGTCGGCCGAGGAAGAACATAACCTTCTTATCCTCAATTCTGCGTGTAATTTCGCCCGAACTTGTTGCACGAACCTCTCCGGGTGATGGCCATGCGGCCTATGCGCGCGGGCTTCCGAGCAACGGCGCCACCGATATGCCCTCGCTTGGCGGATTTTGGTGCTCGTGCATATGCACGATGGCGTTTCCCTGCCAGGTGGCAGTCTCAAAAGGCAACCGTCGTACGTGAGCGACCGAGTCCCGTGCCCTGCAAGTGGCCGCGTTCGCGCGTTGGGTATCGTGACCTCCGCCAGCGCCGTTGACGGCCCATTTGCTACCGTCCGGTGGCTCTCGTCGAATATCTAACAAAAAGTATGACAAACAGACTAATAATTTGACGTGCTAAAACATGCAGAAACGCACTTTGGCACGCACAAACATGCGGCGGGGTACGAGACGCCCAGGGGAGGGCCCACATGGCAGCGCAGGCACAGGCGGAGCGAGATCTGGACGAGTCGCTCTTCAGGCGAGAAGGCATTCCTCCGGTGGGGTCGCTTGTCCCCATGTCGCTCCAGCACGTTTTGGCATCCTTTGCGGGTGTCATCACGCCGGCCATGATGATAGCTACGACCTGCGGCCTAACTCAGGAGCAGGAGACGGCCATCATCCAGGTGGCCCTGATCCTCTCGGCTATCGATACGCTTTTGCAGCAGTTTCCGCTGTTCGGCCGCATTGGTGCGGGTCTTCCTATCCTCACGGGTGTCTCGTTTGCCTTCCTTCCCGCCTTCCAGGCAGTGGGTGCGGAGTTTGGCTTCTCGGTTCTGCTTGGCGCCGAGCTCGTGGGCGGTGTGGTTGCCATCCTCTTTGGCATCTTCTACAGCAAGGTGCGTGCCCTCTTTCCGCCACTGGTTACAGGTACTGTGATCTTCACCATCGGCGTGTCGCTCTATCCCACGGCCATCAAATACATGGCGGGAGGTGCCGGCTCGGCTGACTTTGGCAGCATTGCCAACTGGGTCGTGGGCCTTATCACCTTTGCCATGGTTTTTGCACTCGCCAATTTTGGTGAGGGCGTGCTCAAGCTGGGCTCGATTTTCTTTGGCATCATCATCGGCTGCATCATTGCCATCCCGTTTGGAATGGTGGATGGCTCTGAGGTGCTCAACGCTGGCTGGTTTTCGCTTCCCCAGCTCATGCCGTATGGCATCGAACTCAACCCCGCAGCCTGCATCACGCTCGGCGTGGTGTACATCATGGTGAACGTGCAGCTCATCGGCGACCTCTCCGCGGCCTCCGCAGGCTCCATGGACCGCATGCCTACCGAGCACGAGATTGGCGGTGCCATCAAGGCCCAAGGCTTGGTGAGCATCGCCTCGTCCTTCCTTGGTGGCCTTCCCACCTCGGCCTTTGGCCAGAACGTGGGCATCATCGTGAGCACAAAGGTCATCAACAAGTGGGTCTTTGGTGGCGCGGCGTTCGTGTTTCTCGCCGCAGGCCTGTGCCCCAAGCTCTCGGCGCTTCTGCTCATGATTCCGCAGCCTGTCATTGGTGGTGCTACCATCAGCGTCTTTGGGACCATCACCCTGAATGGCATCCGAATCCTTGTGAAGGATGGCCTCACCCCGCGTGCCTGCACCGTCTTTGGCATCTCGGTGGCCTTTGGCATTGGCATTGCGCAGGTGTCCGGCTCGCTTGCCGGTCCCGGCATGCCCGACTGGGTTTCTACCATCTTTGGCACCTCGGCCATCACGCCGTGCGCGGTCATGGCAATCATCTTGAACGGCGTTTTGCCGCCCGAGGGCAACACGCCTGAGCAGCGCAACCTCAAGCCGCTCCAGAACGGTGGGACAAGCGGTGGCGGGAAGGACGGGCGGTAGCTCCAGCGTCTGCCGGCCCCGCGGCCGTCTTCGCCGTAAAGGCCCACCAAATCGTTCCGTCCAAAGTGCATGAGATACCTTTTGCCGGAGGTGCGACAATACTCCTTGCAATGCGTCCGGGAAGTGGTGTAATTGACGTACTAACAAAAAGTTTGGCAGTAAGACATTTTTTCTTTTCTGATCAAGAGGGCGCCGGGAGGTGGCGCACAGAGAGGGGAGCAGCATGGAGCCGAAGTTCAAGTGGGTCACCAATCGCATGCCCAAAAGCGAGGACAAGAACCTACAGGTCATGAGCTTGGAGAATGTCGCCAAGGCCCGCGCGTTCCACCAGAGCTTCCCGCAGTACTCCGTGACCCCGCTGGCAGACCTTGCCGGCATGGCCAGCCGCCTTGGGCTTGGTGGCCTCTACGTGAAGGACGAGAGCTACCGCTTTGGCCTCAACGCGTTCAAGGTCCTTGGCGGCTCCTTCGCAATGGCGCGCTACATCGCCGAGGAGACTGGCCGCGACGTGGCGGACTGCGACTTTGACTACCTCACGTCCGATCAGCTCGAGCACGACTTCGGCCACGCGACCTTCTTCACGGCAACCGATGGCAACCACGGTCGCGGCGTTGCCTGGGCCGCTCATCGCCTCCACCAGAACGCTGTGGTCCACATGCCCAAGGGCTCCACGAAGACCCGCTTCGACAACATAGCCAAGGAGGGTGCAAAGGTCACGATCGAGGAGCTCAACTACGACGACTGCGTGCGCCTTGCAGCCAAGGAGGCCGAGGAGACCGAGCACGGCGTAATCGTGCAGGACACTGCCTGGGAGGGCTATACCAAGATTCCGTCCTGGATTATGCAGGGCTACGGCACCATGGCCGCCGAGGCGGCGGACCAGCTGCGCCAGCTTGAGGTCAACCGTCCCACCCACGTCTTTATCCAGGCTGGCGTGGGTTCGCTCGCAAGCTCCATGGTGGGTTTCTTCACCAACCTCTTCCCGAGCGACCCGCCCAAGTTCGTGATCATGGAGGCCGGTGCGGCCGACTGCCTCTACCAGGGCGCCGTTGCCGCCGATGGCAACCCTCGCATCGTGGGCGGAGACCTCCAGACCATCATGGCCGGACTTGCCTGCGGCGAGCCCAACACCATTGGCTGGGACATCCTGCGCAACCACGCCGATGCGTTCGTGAGCTGCCCCGATTGGGTCTCCTCCAAGGGCATGCGTATGCTGGCTGTCCCCGTGAAGGGCGATCCTGCGGTGACCTCTGGCGAGTCTGGCGCGGTGGGCATGGGCGTCGTCTCCACCCTCATGACCGACCCCGCCTACGCCGAGCTGCGCGAGGCCCTCGAGCTTGGTCCCGACTCCCAGGTGCTGCTCTTCTCGACCGAGGGCGACACCGATCCGGTGCGCTATCGCCAGATCGTCTGGGACGGCGCGTGGCAGAGCGGGAACGTGGCTGAGTAGGCGCCTGTTCCGTATGCTACGCGGGCTTCGTCTGTACCTCCCGTATCGAAGTGGAGGCGTTGCCGTGATGCGCGTCGAGTACCCCACGGCACGTCTGTGTGCCCTTGCCGAGAAGCACCATGAGTATGGCGACCTTCACGTCGCACTCGCTGGCATCGAGGGCCTCTGCGGCACGTGCCCCGTCGCAGCCCGTGACCATCTCAACAATCCGTCACGCTTGCATAACGAGCTTTTCGTTGGTGGGCTGTACGTCCACCATGAGGTTGCCGTAGACCTTGCCGAGCTTGACCATGACCTCGGTGGAGAGCATATTGAGCAGCATCTTCTATGCTGTTCCCGCCTTCATGTGCGTCAATCCGCAAATGGCTTCAGGTCCGGTCACACATTCGATTGCGTGGTCGGCGTGGGAGGAGAGCTCCGCAGGGCTTGCGCAGGAAACAGATCTGGTGAGAGCACCGACCGCCGTGTGTGAGACGCTCTATCGAGGCATCAACAAGACCCGCGAGCCGTGGCAGCACTGCCACTACGGTATTTGCGACGCCGCAGTCCTGCTCATTGACTGCACGTAGGGCTTCAAGCGCGCTCATCTCGTCGATGTGCGCGCAGTCGGGGTTGACTTGCTCGGTGGGGGAGCATGGCTAGAATCATGCCTTCGGCCGTCGTGCCCGTTGTTCGTCCCTTCTCGCAAGAGCCTCCACATAACGGTTCGTGATGACCTCGGGACGGGTGATAGAGGTGCCCACAACTACCGCGAGTGCTCCGGCATCGAGCATGTCGACAGCATCTTGCTCGCAGCGGACCTTGCCCTCCGCAATCACGGGCGTGTCCGTGATTTGCGTGATCTCACGAACGAGTCTGGTGGCTGTCCGTGTTACGTTGGAACTCTCCACGGTATAGCCGGCGAGTGTGGTCGAAATGAGGTCGAAGCCCATCGGCAGCGCTGCGCGCGCTTCGTCGAGCGTAGAGATTTCACCCATGATGAGAACGTCCGGGTACTCCTTGCGAATGCGGGCGACAATATCGGCAACCTGTTCGTTGCCGGGGCGCCGGCGGGGGGTTGCGTCGAGTGCGATGATGTCGATGCCCACCTCTAAGATTTCGTGCGCTGCCTCCCACGTGGGCGTGATGTAGATGTCGCAGTCGTTGGAGAATTGCTTGTTGATGCCCATGATCGGCAGGTCAACTCGCTCCTTGATTGCGGAGATGTTGTCGGGTCCTGTCGCGCGGATGCCAGCGGCACCTCCCTCCATCGCTGCTCGTGCGAAGGCGGCCATGATCTGTGTGCCGTACATGGGCCAGCCCACCCGTGCCTGGCACGATACAATGAGCTTCCCGGAAAGTGAGGAGAGTAGCCTCTGGCCCTTCTTGGTCATCAGAACAGTCCAATCGCCTTGCCGGCAATACCAAGCACGAAGCTGACGATAATGCAGGCGTACATGCCCTTCTCGTTCTTGCACAGGATGCCGTAATAACCCAGTACAAGTAGCAGTGGCAACAAACTTGGGACGAGTGAGTCGAAGATAGACTGCAGGTTAATCTCGGCGCCCCCGATAGTCCAGGTAGCGGTGATGGAGAGCTTGACGAAACCCACAATCATGGCACCGACGACCATCATGCCCACGATTGTCGCCGCCTCGACGAAGCGGTGGATAACATCGGAGCCTTGCATGCGCTCCACGAGCGTTGTGCCCCACTCGTAGCCGTACTTCACGAAGAGCCAACGCGAGGCCACGTTGAGCGTCACGTTGGGGATGATGAAGATGAACGGGGCGACAGGGTTACCCTCGAGGGCGAGCGATGCGGCGATGGCCGCGAAGACCGTCATGAAGGTCGCCTTGAAAACGGAGTCGCCGATGCTCGAGAGCGGACCCATGAGAGCGGTCTTGGTTGAGGAGATTGCCTCGGAGGTGATGCCCCTGCCAAGCGCCCTCTGCTCCTCTAGGGCGAGCGTCACACCAAGGACCGCATTGCCCGTGTAGGGGTGGCAATTATAGAACTCGTTGGCGCGTCTCATGGCCTCCTTGAACTCTTCGGGATCGGGGTAGAGCTTGCGCAAGGCAGGAATCATGGCGTAGCAGAAGCCAAGCGAGCAGTATCGTTCATAGTTGATGGACGTCATGATGAAGAGCGAGCGTACGCACGTCCTAACCAGCTCGGCCTGGGAGAGGATGTGCGTGGTTTCGGCTGGCACCCCTTCTGTGGCGGAGTCGTCCTCGCTGCCGAAGCCGTCATCGGCGGGACTGGAAGAGACGGCCATCTTCTGGATCGCAAAGACGAGGGCTACGGCAACGATGGAGATGGCGAGTACGGAGGACATCATGCCTGAGACGGTCTCACAGATGCCACGGCCCACCGAGCTCATCCCTGCTGATGAGGCTAGAGCCCTCACGGCACACGCGAAGCCTGGCCGCTCCCAGGCAGAGGCTGACACCCTTGCTGAGAATGCCCTGCGCTGGGCCATGCACAACGCAGAGGGGCAGACCAGCACACGCATCCGCACCTATGCCATGTATGGCAGGACGTCGGTGATGCTCAAGTTTGCCCCGGGCGAGACGGACTGTGCCGGGGCTGGCAATGCGTTCTACAACGACCTCCTCGCCAATAGCAACGTGCTTGTGGCGGATGCGATCTCGTCCATCATCCACGGGCGCGAGCAGGCACTAATCTCTCCGCGGCAGCAGATGCGCCTGCTCAACGAGTACAACGTCAAGCTTGTGGCCTTCCTGCGCCGTCTGCGTCGCACAGGTTACGACGTGAAGGCAGGAGAGGAGCTTGCCGCCGAGGGCATACACGACAACAGCACCATTATCGTGAGCTGGGGGTAGGGCACGGCGACAACCGCCGGCAGCCAAGAACGGGGTCGTCGCAACCGCGACGACCCCGCCCACAACGCAGGTCGAGAACGGCTACGCCTCCACAGGCTTTGAGGCACCCCCACCCACAACGCCATCCATCACGTCCACGGCCTTCTCGACCGCGTTCACGATGTTCTCGTAGCCGGTGCAGCGGCACAGGTGCCCCGAGAGGCACTTGCGAATCTCGTCGCGCGTGTAGGTCCTGCCCGAGCGCTCCATCTCGACCGCACTCATGATGATGCCGGGGATGCAGAAGCCGCACTGGACGGCAAACTCGTCAATAAATGCCTGCTGGACGGGGTCGAGCGTGCCATCTTTTGCCTGGAGGCCCTCCACGGTGAGGATGTCTCTGCCCTGTGCCCAGTCGGTAAGGTACAGGCAGGAGTCTGTGGCCACGCCATCGACAAGGACGGTGCAGGCCCCGCACTCCCCCACCTCGCATCCACGCTTGACGCCCGTGAGATGGAGCCTGTCGCGAAGCGTGTCGAGAAGGGACTCGCGCGGGTCATAGCCAACCTGCACGGGCCTCCCGTTGACGGTGCACTTGAGGATCCTCATGTCCATTAGATATCAGCTCCTCCCCTACGCGCACCCTCGGCAAGCGCACGCTTCGACATCTCCTTGATGAGCTGCAGCCGGAAGTCCTTGGACGCACGCCACGAGTCACGCGGGTTCGTGTCTGCCTGGGCCAGCTCGCCGATCTTCTCGACGGCCTCGGCCACCGGAAGGCCGCGCACGCCATCCTCGGCGCCACGCGCCCGCATGGGCGTGGGGGCCGCAACGCCAAAGGCTAGGCGGATGTCGTCGACAGTGGTCTTATCGGTCGAAAGCTTTACCAGGCAGCAGCAGCCCATCGTGGCGATCTCGAGGGCCCGCCTCTTGCCATACTTGATAAAATGGCCGGTAAAGCCCTCGTAGTGGCTGCGTGGGATGCGGATGCGCACCAGCACCTCGTCACGCTCCCGCACGGAGCGGCCGGGACCCGTGTACCACTCCTCGATGGGGATGGTGCGCTCTCCTCGCACAGAGCGCACGTCGAGAAGCGCGCCGTACGCAAAGAGCGTCGAAGCGGAATCTGCAGAAGTGGCGGCGTTGCACACGTTGCCGCCTATGGTACCCGAGACGCGCAGCTGCGGGCCGCCGGGCGTGTCGCACGCCTCGCCCAGCGTGGGCATGGTTGCCTGGATCACAGGCGAGGTGGTCACGTGGTGGAACCACGTGAGGGGGCCGATCTCTACCGTTCCGTCATCGGCGAGCGTGACGCCGTCGAGCTCGTCAGAAAGGCCATGGATGGAGACCAGGTGGGCGCCCGCAAACTTGCCCTCGCGCACCTTCACGAGCACGTCGGTGCCGCCGGCCACCACAATGGCCTGGGGATCCTTGGCCAAGGCACGACATGCGTCATCCACGCTTGTGGCCTCGTAGAGCGATTCGATGTCATACATCAGATGAGTCCCTCCCTCTTGAAGCCCTCGAAGAGGCGCTGTGGGGTCATGGGCATCTCGTAGAACTTGACGCCCGTCGCGTCGAGGATCGCGTCGCGGATTGCCGGCGCGGGGCTGATGATCGGGGTCTCTCCCACAGCCTTGTTGCCATAGGGGCCCATGGGATCGTATGTCTGGATGTTCTCGGCCTTAAGGTCGGGCACGTCCATGGTGGTCGGAACCTTGTAGTCAAGCAGCGTGGGGTTGCGCACACGACCGGTCCTGGGGTCGACGAGAATCTCCTCGGAGAGGGCAAAGCCTATGCTCTGCACCATGCCGCCGTGAATCTGCTGCTCCACAAGCTTGGGGTTGATGGTCTGGCCGTTGTCCTGCACCGAGATGATCTTGTTGATGGTCACCTGCGCGAGCGGCATGTCAACTGTCACGTCGCAGAACGTGCAGCCGGTAGCGATCGCGTTCTGGTGGATGTTCACCGTCGCACGTGCAGAGAGCTGGTCGTTCTGGTGGATGTTGTAATACGCCTCCAGGGCAAGGTCCTCCAGGCTGCAGAGCTTGTTGTCCCCGCTGTCGTAGATGGCATGGTCACGCAGGTCGAGTTCGCTCTGGGAGTCTGGATAGAGACCCTTCGCGAAGGCCAGAATCTTGGCACGGAGCTTCTGCCCCGCCTCCTTGCAGGCCGTGCCCGAGACAAAGGTCTGACGAGAGGCGTAGGCCCCCGCATCGTAGGGCGTGACATCAGTGTCCTGGAAGCTCACGACATGGATGTCCTCGGTGTCCACGCCAATGGCCTCAGCGGCCATCTGGCTGAACACGGTATCGGCACCCTGGCCAATCTCGGTAGCGCCCATCTGCAGCTGGAACGAGCCGTCTTGGTTGAGCGTGATCTGGGATGTTGCCGTCTCGAGCGCAAACGGCGCCACGGCCGTCTTGTACACGAAGAAGGCGACGCCAACACCATGGCGAATGGGGCCCGTCTCGCCTGCGTACTCTTTCTTCTTCTTATCCCACTCTATGTACTCGCGGCCGCGCTCGACGCAGGCACGCAGGCCATCGGTGCGATAGGAGATCGTGTTGCCAGGGCTGAACTCATCCACGTAGCCAGGGGCAATGGCGTTCTTCAGACGGAACTCGACACCATCCCACCCCATGTCGTAGGCGATGTCCGACATGAGGCATTCAGCGGTCCAGACGCCTTCCGGCACTCCATAGGCACGCATGGCGCCGGTATGCGGGCCGTTGGTGAAGACGGTCCACGCCTCGCAACGGACAGCCTGTTCGCAGGTGTGATAGAGCCACCGGAAGCTGTTGACGGAATTGAGCACGATCGCGTGCCCATGGTGGATGTAGCCGCCGGTGTTCGACCAGCCCTTGATGGAACGGGCATGCAGGCGCATGTCATCGCCTACGCTGCCTTCCACCTCGAAGTCCTTGGGCTGGCGTCCGGAGGTGTCCCAGAAGCACTCCTCGCGCGTAAGCTCGAGCTTGACGCAGCGGCCACCCACCTGGTGGCAGAGCCACGCGTTCAGCGGCTCATAGTGGATGTCCTGCTTCGTGCCAAAGCCGCCGCCGATATAGGGCTTGATCACGCGCACGCGGCCCCAGGGGATGCCAAGCGCCTGTCCAATGATGCGCCGGCAGATGTGGGGAATCTGGGTGGACGAGACGCAGGTGATCTTGTCGTTCTCCTCATAGCAGTACGAGACGCACACCTCGATGTGCGCCTGGCTCTGATCGCCCGTGAAGGTCTTGATGGAGAAGCGATGGTAGGCAGGGTCGTCAAGCGCCTCGTCGAAGGACGCGTAGCCCAGCTTCTCGAGGTCCTCCTTGCTCGTCTCGACAAGCGTGTGCGCCGCGAGGTTGTCCGGCCAGCGGTCCTGCACGGGCGGGTTCGTGCCCTTGAGAGACTCGCGCGCGTCGTAGACAACCGGGTACTCTTCGTACTCCACCTTGATCTTGCGTAGCGCTCGGTCGGCGGTCACGTCGTCCTCGGCAACCACGGCCGCGATATTGTCACCGTAGATGCGCACGCGGTCGTCGAGCAGCCTCCTGTCGGCCTTGTCGCGCTTTTCGGCAGCGGAGTCTGGGTACCAGGGGTGCCCGGCCACGGGATATTTGATGTCTGGCACGTCAAAGCAGGTAAAGACTCCGACGACGCCCGGCACCCTTTTGGCCTCCTCGGTATCGATGGAGACCACGCGTCCATTGCCGATTGTGGAATGAAGGATCTTCGCCACCAGGCAGGGTTTGGGACAGAGGTCATCGGCAAACATCGCACGTCCCGTGACCTTGTCATACGCGTCAACACGCTTGGCGGGACGCCCAACCTCCTTCAGCTGCTCCATGACGTGCCCCCTCTCATAGAAAGATGTAATGCCTCATTACAAAATGTTAGTTCCAATACAGCATGCCGCACGGAGAATGCGGCGAGCGGCCCGGAAAGAACGGATGGGCGCACTCGTTCACCATATCCTTGCATAACCCCTCCAAGCTGGTCATCATTCAGCAAACAGCCAACACTCCCAAAACGACGGACCGCAGGCGTCCGCATGAGACGCCGGCAGCCAGAAGGGCCGCTAGAGCACGCGCACGCCCGCGACGTACTTCTCAACGATGCGCCCACCTTCCTCGGCAAGGTACATGTAGCGTTCAACGCGCTCCGCAGGGTCGCAGTCGAGCGGCGTGCGGATCCCCGAGTCATCGAGCACCAGGGCATCGACCTCAAAGCCGCGCTCGAAGCTGCCCACCTTCCCAAAGAACGAGCCGCCGCCTACCGTGGCGATGTAGAGGGCCTCGGCGGTCGAGAGGGGCTTGAGGTTCTGGTCGACGAGGCGCCAACGCAGCTTGGAGCAGCCGACGAGGTCTGCGACCGCACGGAACATCGAGAGCGTGGCGCCGCCGGCCACGTCCGTTCCGAGACCCACGTGCACACCCTCCACGAGATAGCGCCGAATGGGCGCGATGCCGCTCGAGAGCTGCATGTTGGACTGCGGGCAGGTGGCCACGAAGACGTTGTGGCGCTTGAGGATGGCAACCTCCTCGTCCGTCGAGTAGTTGCAGTGGGCCATCACGACCTTGCCCTCGCCGTCCATCTCACCAAAGTGCTCATAGGTCTGTCCGTAGCAGGACGACCAGGGGCACAGGCCGTGGACCCAATCAATCTCCGAGAGGTTCTCGGAGAGGTGGGACTGCAGCGGCAGGCCACGCTCCTGCTTCAGTTTGCCGAGGCCCCCCATGAGCTCATCGGAGCAGGTGGGCGTGAAGCGCGGCGTGAGGATGGGACGGGTGTTGCCATACCCCTTGGCCTCGACGTCATCCAGCCAGCGCACCGTGTCGGCAAGCGAGGTGGCAGCGTCCTTCTCGCAGAGGTAGTCGGGGCTGTTGCGGTCCATGTTGACCTTGCCCACATACGTCTTGAGGCCCGTGGACTCAAGCTTGTCCATGAGCAGCTCCGTGGGCTCGACGTGCATGGTGCCAAAGACCACGGCGCGCGTCGTCGGCGAGCGCAGAAGGTCGCCGGCAAAGATTCCGTAGGCCTTGTCGGCGTACTCGAGGTTTGCGTACTTGCTCTCCTCTGGGAAGGTGTGGGTGTTGAGCCACTCGAGCAGCTCGAGGTCCATGCCCAGGCCGCGGAAGCCATATTGCGGCGCGTGGACGTGGATGTCGGTCATGCCGGGAATCACGAGCTTTCCGGCGTGATCGATGACCTCGATCCCCTCATACTCGGCGGGAAGCTCCTGGAAGACGCCCTTGGAGACGCCGCCTACCACCACGAGGTAGCCGTCCTTCGCCCACTGAAGGTTTGCCCGGTCGCGCGACCAGACGATGTCACCATGAATCGCGAAGGTTTTCTCAGACATGTAAAGCCCCTTTCCTTTGGGTGGGCGTCCAGGCACCCACACCTATTGTGCCCGTTGCCGGCACGCAGGCGTGTCCATCATGCCAGCAGACGGGCCATACCCAAGCGATGCCCTAAATGAAGAAGTACTTCAGGCAGAACAGGACGAACAGGACCCACATGACAACGCTGATCCTCTTGCGGTTCTCGGCACCCGAGCAGGCATTGATCGCCACGTAGGAGATGATGCCAAGCGAGATGCCCTCGGCGATGGAGTACATGAAGGGCATGGCGACGATGGCCACAAACGCAGGGAGCGCCTCGGTTGCGGTCCCCCAGTCAATCCTCGTGACGGCGCCAAACATCATGAAGCCGACGATGACCAGTGCGGGAGCCGTGGCAAACGACGGGATGGCCAAAAAGATCGGCGAGAGGAACAGCGATAGCAGGAACAGGAGGGCGGTCGTGACACCGGTGAGGCCCGTACGGCCACCCTGGGCAATGCCGGCGGTGCACTCGACAGCCGTGGCAGTGGAGGAGGTACCGATGAGGCCCGCCAGCGTGGTGGCGCAGGACTCGGCAAGCAGGGCGCCCTTGACGTTGGGGAGCTTGCCATTCTCGTCGAGAAGGTCTGCCTTGGAGGCAGCGCCGATTAGCGTGCCGATGGTATCGAAGAGGTTCGTGAAGAGGAACGCGAATACCACCGAGGCAAACCCAACCGTGAAGAAGTTCGAGAAGTCGAGCTTGAAGGCGATGGGCGCAATCGAGGGGACAGAGAGGCCGGTCGAGAAGTCCGGCAGCAGGCTTGCGAAGCCGGCCTCGGGATTGGGCGCATAGATGCCCGTGAGCTGGCAGATGATGCCAAGCCCCCACGTGATGAGAATGCCCAGAAGGATGTTGCCCTTCACACCGTTGCACACGAGGATGGCGGTGATCACGATGCCGACGAGGGCCAGAAGGGCAGAGATGCCGGCCGTGGAGAACGTCCCTGCCTCGATCGAGCCGTGGAACGAGAACATCGAGACGAGCGTGGACTCGTTCGAGATCACGAGGCCAGAGTTCTTGAGGCCAATGATGGTGATGAAGAGGCCCACGCCGACGGTGATCGCGTACTTGAGGTTCACCGGAATCGCATTGAATATCGCCTCTCGTACGTTGGTGAGCGACAGGATCACAAAGATGATGCCCTCGACGAAGATTGCCGTGAGCGCCACCTGCCACGAGTAGCCCATGCCCAGGCAGACCGTGTAGGCGAAGTAGGCGTTGATGCCCATGCCCGGCGCCAGGATGAACGGGTAGTTCGTGAGCGCCGCCATGAGCAGCGTGCCGATGGTCGAGATGAGGACCGTTGCCGTGAAGAGGGCGTCCTGAGGCATGCCCGTAGCCGCGAGGACTGAGGGGTTGACCGCAAGGATGTAGGCAGCGGTGACAAACGTTGTGAGACCGGCGAGAAGCTCGGTCCTCACGTTTGTCCCACGCTCCCTCAGGTGGAAGATCTTGTCCAGCGTCTTCTCCATACAGCGCATCACTCCTTACCTCGGATAACCGACTGCTTGCGCCCGCCGGGAACCGGATGCGGTTCCAGCGGGTGCGCTTTCGCTGATGTGTTGTCTGAAGGTGCCGCGCTCTCAGCGAGCTATTGGAACTCGCCAATGCAGCCATCGTGACTGCCGGCAGGTGCGCGGTTGAACTGACATGCGGGGTGTTTGCTCTCATTGGCAGATGCCGGGAGGGTGGCCCTGGTTTCCATTGGTGATAAGCCCGAAGGCCACGGTGTTCTCATCGGTGAATCTGCCAAAGAGTTTTTTTATCTGCTTATTTGTTTTTTGCTATACGGATGTTATCCCCGTGCTCCCTGGAAGTGGCCCCCAATACAGGCGAACGGTTGAACCCGTATCGCCAACGGTAATTCTTGATTTGAAATTTTATATACCGTTATGCATCTGAACAGCTAACCCTTGTGTGCATTGCATTTACAATGACCTGTTATCACCACTCGGCCGCAGGGCCCGTCCCATGGTGGGATTGCGCCATCGTGCGTACGCAGAATCGCACTTCCCTGACAAGCACCTCTCAGCCAACTGGGCAAACACCGGGGCCTTGTCAGATAACCCCGTTCGTGCGTACGCAGAATCGCGCCTTCTTGCCACAGTCCCGCCTCAGAAGGGCCAATCGGGCAGACAGTCTCACGTGTGCGCACGCACGACAGAGGATTCTCGCCACCTGACCCCTTCTGGGAATTAGGACGACAAAGGCCGCAGTCCCACTGGAACCGCGGCCGTCGGCAGAGGATCTGTGGTGACCACCTACAACGTACCCTTCACCGCATCGATCTCGCCATCGGTGAGGAAGGCATCCGCCTGAATCTTCTCGGAGTACTCCTTTACCCTGTCCTGAACCCCCTGCGAGACCTTGTCGGAGTAGCTCCCCAGATAGACACCACCGTTGTCCATGTTTGCCTCGATGATGGCACCGCTTCCAAACGAACCGGCCTCGATCTCATCCATGGCCTGGCCAAACATCCAGTCCGTGACGGTCGAGGTGATAACGCTGGGATTGTCCGTGCCAACGGAGTCGATAGGCTGCGCAATATCGAAGTGCGTGTCGACGCCTGCCTCCTCGAGCGCCTGGCGGGCACCATTGTCGACGGCGGAGGCGTCACCCCACATGACGTCGACGTTGTTCGAGTTGATCCACTGGTTTGTTATGTTGGTGCCAAACGAGGCATCCGTGAAGCCAGCATCAAAGTTGTAGTGGCCCTCGATCTTGGAACTCACCTTCTGCGCGGCGGCGAGATAGGCCGCGTACTTGGTGAGCGTGGTGGGAAGGCGCATGCCGCCGATGAAGCCGATATGGCCCGTGTTGGACATGAGGCCAGCCACCACACCGGCAAGCGCACCCGTCTGTTTGAGGGCCCTTCGAAACTTCTGGTGGGTAGCATTCCCTCCCCGCATTGAGCGCGTCGCG
>NZ_DBHHPX010000043.1:0-17757 GCF_057241865.1 Tractidigestivibacter sp. | reverse complement strand
TGGCCGGTGCCGGCGCCCGTGGCCGCGTGGCGCCTCACCCCGAAGCGCCACCGGCCCCCCTTCTTCGTCTGGCGCATCTCGGGGTCGCGCCCGCCGCTCGCGGCCTTGGTGGAGCCCGGCGCCTCCACGATCGTGGCATCGACGCAGGGGCCGCCGTGCATGAGGGGGCCTCGGCTGCCGAGCCTGTCGCGGATGCTGCCCTCGATCCTGCGATCGAGCTCCTCCTCCACCATGTGGCGGAACCTGAGGAGCGTCGTGGCGTCCGGCACGTCGTTCCCTGAGCCCACGAACTCGCGGACGGCCAGCGAGTCCCACGGCGCGCCCCCGCCTCCCCGCCCTCGGCCTCTTGGCATCGACGAGCGCCACGAGGTCCGCCCAGGGCACGACGGAGCCCGTCTGGTCGAGGAACGCCTTCCTTCTCGTCACCCTGCCGCCGGACATGAATGCGGGGCCCACGAATGAGGCCTGGCGTGCCATGGGGAGCCTCCGATAGGACGTTTTCGCTGGTGGACATACCCATTGTCTCACTGGCGGACATCCCATGGGACCGGGAAGCCCGTCTGTGCGGTACCATTTGTTCAGCGTTTCCCTAGGCGACCTCGCGAGGCTAGGATGGGGACGCCATCAGGCAAGTGCTTTCGGTAGCGAACGCCAATTTGTGTCGAACGAACTCAGCCAGTTCATAGACCGAGGCGAAGTACGCCTTGCCCCAAGGCTGTTTGAACTCGGTGACGTCGGTGCCTGTCTTCTCCCACGGCGCATCTGCCCGGAAGTCCCGGCCGATGACGTTCTCGAACGTCTCGCCGACCTTCCCCTTGTACGAGTCGTGCCTGTGGTAATCGGTCTCTCGGCGGATTCCGCAGCTGATGCCCATCTCGTGCATCATCTTGAGCACGGTCCTACCGGCGATGGCCGCGGCCTTCTTGCGGTTCGAGAGCGTTTCTCCACCTTCAGGGCTATCGATTTTTTAGGTGGGCGTTCTCCGCCTCGAGCTTCTGGACGCGCCGCTCGAGCCCCTGCTCCCGTGTCATCGCCTTCGGCGGCGAGGACGGTTCCCTCGGCCTGCCCTTGGGCTTCGGCCTGAGCGCCTCCGGGCCTCCCTCCCGGTACGCCTTCATCCATTTCTTGAACGAGCTGAGCGAGGCGATCCCGAACCTGGCCATGGCCTCGGGCTTGGCCATCCCCTCGCCTACGACCGCCCTGACGGCGGCCACCTTGGTCTCGAACGAGTAAACCCCCTTCTTCGTGCCCATCAGAGCGAGAACCCCGATACCGACGGGCCTGTAGATGTCCGGCCGTTTTCTCACGGTTTCCTCAGGGATGCCGGGCAGGGACGCGACCGAGCCCCTCGTCGTACAGCTCGGCGGCGCGCATCCTCAGCGCTACGTCGTAAAGAGCATTTCCGGCCATAAAGGAGCCTCCCATTTCTCATGTCCAAGAAATGGGAGGCGGTTCATCTTCGAGGCCTCGTCCGGCTCGTCGAACAAGTGCGGCATGCCGCCGTAGGCGAGGTACTCCTGCAGCGCAAAACGCTTGTGCCCGCATAGGCAGCATAGAACTCGCAGTAGGAAAGCGGATGCACACGCACTTCACGCCGAGGTCCCTGAAACCTGTCGCGATATCCCTCGGGAGGAACTTGGAGTTGCTCCCCGTGATGTACGCGTCGTAGTTCGCGTGGTTGTTCAGCGATATGACGGCTCTCTCGAACGCCTCCACCATCTGGATCTCGTCGAAGATGATGTAGCATTGGGCGCCCTCGTCAGGCGCCGCCTTCTCCACGTACTCGCGCAGCGCCTTCCTCTCACGCAGCTCTTCGAACCTGTTGTCGTCGAGCTCTACGACAACGATCTGATTGTCTCGCCCCCGCCACGGAGGTAGCCGCAGAACAGGTTCCTGAGAAGATAGCTCTTGCCGCAGCGGCGCACCCCGGTGATTATCTTGACGCAGGGACTGAACATCCTCTGCTTCAGTTGCTCCAGATATTCATCCCTCTCGATTCTCATAATCCCTCGATTTTCGATTCACATGTGCAGTATTTTTCGGCTGGCATGCTAAAAGCATCGCACTCTGCCGCATCATTCAGATTAGGGTTTCGATCGAGCTTCATGTAACATGTAATGTAAATTTCGGCAGTCTATATATCTTGTGAATGAGCGAAGAAGCATGTAAGGGAGCAACGCCTAAGGCCGCGTACGCACGGGCAGCTAAATCTGGTGCACTTCGCCATCCTCGACGACCACGATCTCGTCGGCACACGCCTCAATGAGTTCCCTGTCATGGGTTATGAGCACTACGACGCGCCCGGCGTCAGCGTAGCGGCGCATTGCCGCGGCCACGCGCCTCATGTTCAGGTAGTCCATGCCGCTCGTGGGCTCGTCAGCCACCAGCACGTCCCTCTTGGCTGCCAAGGCTGCAGCAATTGCAAGGCGCTGGCGCTCCCCTCCCGAAAGCGACAACGGATGCTCCTCGTGCTTATTCCCCAACCCCACCACAGCCAGGTACTCTTGAGGGTCGCATGCACCATTTGAGAGGAGGATCTCCTTCTCGACACTCGAAGTGAACAGCTGTGCGTTCACGTCTTGCAGGATCATGTAGCAGGAATCGCGCTGCCAACGTCGCCGAACGGGCGAGCCGTCCATGGTGACCTTGAGCCGTATAGGCTTCACTAGGCCGCACAGCGCCTTCCCCAGCGTGGTCTTCCCCTGGCCGTTGCCACCCACCACAGCCGTCACCTTGCCTCGTAGAAACATCAGGTCGCGAATATGCAGCAGGGGCTTCTTGCCGTATCCGCAATCCAGCTCTTCGATGACCAGGCCGCCGCGTTCGTCTTCACTCCGCGCTGAAATGCGGGGCACAGGCGGGTCCGCTCCCCTCAGTCCCATATCATGCAGCTGGACCGAACTCAGGCTCTTAAACTCATCCCCAACAAACGCCCGCTCAACTTGGCCATCTCGCATGACGATCACACGATCTGCCAAGCTGCTCAGCCAATCCAAGCGGTGCTCGCTTACCACGATGGTCTTGCCGGCCTGCTTGAGCTCGGCAAGAATGGCACCGATCCTCTCGATGGTATCGATATCGAGATTGCTGGTGGGCTCGTCCAGGACCACGCACGGCACATCAGTTATGCAGCACGCCGCTAGGCAGATCAGCTGCTTCTGACCGCCGGACAGCGCAAAGATACTCCGGTCCATGAGGTGCCCAATGCCAAACCGATTGACCACCACGTCGAGGCGCGCTTTCATCTCATTGATGCCCATACCAAGATTCTCGGCCGGAAAGAGGATCTCTGCCGTGGTATTGGTCGTGAAGAACTGGGTCTTGGGGTTCTGGAACACCGATGCCACCGTAGACGTGATGTCGTACGTCTTCATCGAAATCGTATCAGCTCCATTGAGCTGCACTTCACCCTCCAGGCGGCCTTCAAGAAGGTGCGGGATGATGCCGTTTATCATTCGGGTGACGGTCGTCTTGCCGCATCCACTGGGTCCGGTGAGCACGACGAACTCGCCATCCTCTACGGTCAGATCAATCGGCCCAACCGAGGTCTTGTCGGGATATTCCCAGATAGCATCATGGATCGCTATGTCCACACAAGCCTCCACACGATAAGGGCAGCAAGCAACGAGAACACGAGGGCATCCGCCCATCCCAGACGGCATGCGAAGTAACGGCTCTTGCGCCCTGGGATGTCGACGCCGCGTGTGTATGCCGCCATCGAAAGGTCGTCGGCCATAACAGAAGCGCCTGAGAGCAGCGGCACGAAAACGTATTCCAAGCTCTTCATCGGCGTAAGCAGGGCCCCTAGGCCTGTCCTGATGCCGCGCATGTGCATGGCCGCCCCGATGTTTTCGACGTCCTTGCGCAAGCACGGCATGTAGCGCAGCATCACGCACAGCGAGATAATGAGTCCCCGCGGTAAGTACAACTGCTCCATCGAGGCCATAAGCTCGCTCACCTGAGTGGAGCGCACCAGATAGCCGGCAGCCGAGAACGGCAGGAAGAACACCAACGCCAGATGGACGATGGTCCCCAAGATGGCCACGATAAACAGATCAGCATTCAGCACCGCAGACAGCCCGTTCAGAGCAGCATAGAGCACGACAAGCTTAAGTGCATCCTTCGCAAACCCCGAAGCGACATTGAGCAACAGGATGGCCGCCAGGCACGCCAGCTCGACAGGCAGAGTCATTGCCCAGGCGATGGACGCGCTCAAGACAAGGACCAGCACAATCTTCGTTCGAGGATCGAGTTTGAGCCACCCGTCGCAGATCATGTCTCGATGCCAGACTTTTCGAGATTCTTCTCAAGGATGCGCTTAGCCAGCAGTACACCGAACACTGCACCCACGATAACCGAGACGTATAGCACAGGCAGCACCCATGTGGGAAGGCTCAGATAGCCCATCGCGAACGTCTCGCCCATGGTCTCCAACGTCTTCGCATAATACGCTTCGCGGTTCACGAAAATCTGCCAATAGCTCGCCACCATGTTGAGGCTGAGGGCGACGTGGGCGAGCGCGATGCCCTTGTACGTATGCAGTCCAGCCCATTGGCGCAGCAGCTCGGCGATCAGAGCGAACGCCACAATATGAACAAGTAACAGGTAATGAAGGCCGGTCATCAGGTGCAATACCAGAAACGGCAGCAGCGCGAACAGGAACGTAGCCCACTTTTTCTGACACCTCGCCATGAAGAATACCGTAATGATGGCCCCGATGACGGCATAGGCGAAGGGATAGAGCATGTAGGCGACTACCGACATCCCAAACGGGGTGCCCACTACGAATGATCCCACGAGATAGATGGCGGCAAAGATGCCGATATTCACAAAATCCTTCGTTTGCAGTCTCTCGTTCACAGACGTGCTCCTTTCGCTGATGCTTCCATGCTTGTTCATGAATTTCTACAACCCAACCTAATAGCTGTACTGTTCCACGGCGACCGACCGTTCGACGAGGCTGCGATACAAGGGACACTCCTCCATAAGTTGGTCGTGAGTGCCTGCCGCCTGCACCTGGCCATTGTCGAGCACCACGATGTTGTTGGCGTTCTCAATGGACTTCATGCGATGTGAGATAACGATGACCGTCTTGCCCGCCACGAGCTTGTTCAGTCCTTCTTGCACCCTGGCCTCGCTCTCGACGTCGAGCGCTGCGGCAATTTCGTCGAGGATGATGATGGGAGCGTCCTTGAGCAACGCCCGCGCAATGGATATGCGAGCGCGCTCCCCACCGGAGAGCCTTGCCCCGTTCTCCCCGATGGCCGTGCCATAGCCGTCGGGCAGATGGGAGACGAAGTCGTCGCATCCTGCCAGCTCGGCGGCATGCTTCACCTCATCATCGGTGGCATCCAGTCTTCCGATGCGGATGTTCTCGAGCACCGATGTATTGAAGAGCACCACATCCTGGAACACAATGGACACGCAGTTGAACAGGGCTTCTGTATCCATCTCCTTAATGTCGCACCCACCGATGGAGATCGACCCGCTGTCGTAGTCCACCAGACGGCTGATGACGCGCAGCAGCGTCGTCTTGCCGCACCCAGAGGGGCCGACCAGCGCCGTCACCTCGCCCTGCCTGGCCTTAAACGTTACACCGTCAAGCACCTGGCGCATCCCGTCATAGGAGTACCGCACGCCGCTCAAGGCGACGTCGAACTGCGTCGGCGCATCGCCTACCCCCTCTTGAGTCGGCGTATCCCTGATGTCCTCGATCTTCTTTACGCGTGCATCGAGGTAAAAAATCTCCGCAAGGTACTGGAACACGTTATTCACGCCTCGGGAGAACATCGCCGCTGCAACCACGTAGCCCACCACGAACAGCAAGGTGGCCTGCCCTTGGGCAAGCAGGTGCACGCCCACGGCAAGTGTGATACCGATAGGCAGCACCGTGATGGCCTGAGCTGCGCTCAATGGGATGACCTGCGCAAGCTCGCTTCCCCACTGCAGCTTCTCCGCGTTAACGAGGTTGCTTGAGATGCGGGCCCTGAACGCCTCCTTAAGCTGATAGCTTTTGATCTCCTGGCTCAGGTCGATGGCGGTTTGGTATTCCTCGGATATCTCGCGCAGCACGGCATACTGCTCCGTGCGTATCTGCACTTGCAGGCGCTTTGTCAAGTAGACTAGGGCAATCGAGAAGGCAATGGGTACGAGAATGCACAGGGCAAGGCGTGCATCGCCGAGCAACATCAAAACTGCACCGAGGATGAAGTAGGCCACGAACCCTATCAGGTTGGCAACCCCGTGAGCCAGGGCGTGCTCAAGGGCGGCTACGTCGGCTGTGAGCACCTGCGCAAGGTCGGACACGTCGTGTCGCGTGAAGAACGAGAGCGGAAGTTCCTTCATCCGACTTGCCAAATCGATTCTGATGTTAGCCGTCTCGCGGTAGGTTTCATTGTAGGAGACGCGATAATTCATGTCGACAGCCACATACATGACGGCCGCCGATGCGGCTAGCAAGCCAACGTAGAGCCAAATGTTCGGCTCTTGCCCCTCCGTGAGCTGCCAAGCCAGGAAAAACACCAGCATCATCGGAAGCAGGAGCGAGAGGTAGTAGAAGAAATAGCTGACGCTCGACCGTATGAGGCCGCGTGCCCCATCGTCGGTCAGCGCGAACGACCTTCGAAGCAACTCTTTCATGACACCCTCCAGTCGTTTGCTTGCTGGTAAAGGTCAGCCAGCTGCCTATAGCGCCCACTTGCCCGCATGAGCTCCTGCTCCGAGCCCCGCTCGACCACCTGTCCATCCTCTATGAACAGAATCTCGTCCACGTTTCGTATGGCCGAGAGCCTATGCGCGATCATGATGACGGTCTTACCTTCCATCAGCCTGGTGAAGGCGCGCTGCAGCTCGTACTCGTTCTCCGGGTCTGCGGCGGCACTGGCCTCGTCAAGAATAAGGATGTTCGCATTTTTGAGCATAGCCCGCGCAACGACGATGCGCTGTACCTCGCCCCCAGAAAGGTGCACGCCCTCCGACCCGACCACCGTAGCCTCGCGATCAGAGAACTTGTCAAGGATGGAAAGGCACTCTGCGTCCTCCAGGGCGCGCATCACCTCGTCGCGCGAAGCGGCAGGCCGACCGCAATGCACGTTCTCGTAGATGCTCATGTGCGGGAAGAGCTTTGCATTCTGGAATACGTATGCAATGTTGCACAGCAACGCATCCTCGGTGTATGCGTGGATGCTGTTACCGCCAATCAGCAGCTCCCCGGTCGACACGGGATAGAACCCCGAGATGAGCTTGGCTATCGTCGACTTCCCTCCGCCGCTCGGGCCCACCAGAGCATAGGTCTTCCCCGCCTTGAGCGTGCAGGAGAAACCATCCAGCACAACGCGGTCGCCATAGGCGTACGTGACGTCGCGGAACTCCACGTCAAAGCGTTGCATCTCGTCAAGGTCGCCAGAGGTTATACGAGATGCCGCCATTTCGCTGCGCAGGTTTTCCAGATGATTGAGCGCCTGCTTGGCCTGATAGTTGTCCATACCCGTGAACATCACGGCCATGAAAGCCGAGTAGCACACGCCGGAAAACATTGAGAAGAACAGCACCTTCACCAGGATGACGCCGACGGGTTCCCCCTGCACGATAAACAAGATCGCAAATGGTATGACCAGCGCATAGAAGACGTTGAACAGAACCTGGAATCCCACGTAGGGCCGCCGGCAGCTGAGGGTATATTGGTAGATATTGTCCCGGTACTCGCGAATGGCATCGATGAGTGCCTTGTAGTAGTGCACGGTGACGCCGAAGATCTTGATGACCTGTATGCCGCGCACATACTCCACCGAGGCAGAGCTCATCTCCTCCATGGCACGGCCGAACTTCTCCATCAGCTCGGGGCGCCCATACATGGCCTTGTATTGGAGAGCGCCGATGGCAATGGTGACAAGCAGCAGGACGCACAGCCTCCAGTCAATGATGCCGAGCAAAACGAACATGAGTACGGGCGTAACGATGGCGCTTACGTTGTTGGGAATGAGATGGGCGACCGTGCGATGCGTATTACCCGCATTGTCATCGATGATGCGCCTGACCTCACCGCTCTGGTGCGTATCGAAAAACGAGAACGAGGCGTCGAGCACATCGTTCAGACCCGACGTGCGCAACTTCGTTTCGAGGCCGAACCCCAGATAGTGGGAGTGCAGCAGGGCTACAATGTTCAGCAGGCCGTAGGCTACCATCGCCAAGACGATCCACATGGCGTAACTGGCCGCTTGGCCCGAATCGTTACCGACCAGGAGCAGGACCAACGTTTGGTACAAAAGCCAGTAAGCTACCATGTTCATTGCACACGATATTGCGGCAAGGGCGATAGACACCCAAGCGTGGATACTGCGCTCTGGGATATAACCCAATAACCGTCGATAGAGCTCGAACATGTTTACCTCCTTATTTTACCGCTTTATTGAACAGACAAGTTAGTTAAGGTAAAGTTTACGAGCAACCATTAGAGCACAACGTGCTCAATCAAATGGTCTTAGCGGAATACATCCGTTTATTTGAGGTAGAATATTTGTCTAATCGAGGTAGCAATGACATTTAAGAGCATCGACGATTTGGGCCTCTTGTCTATGGCAAGGCCGGCAGAATGGTCATATCGACCTGCAGGCATGACATACGAGATCGACCTTGAGGATGTACGGGGATTTCGTTGGTATTACCGCATGGAGGGCCGCTACTCCATCGCCATCGACCGGCTCTCTTTTGCCCGCGACTTTATGCTCCAAAGCAAAGTTGAGTCCTTGTACACAATCGTCTTGTACGTCACAGCCTCAGGGGATGAATTCCTTCCCTACCGCAGCCTGTCATCCGACTCCATCACGCTGTACGCGCCCGATACCCCTTTCAAAGTGATATACCACCACAACATAGAACTCTATGCACTGACAATTAACATATACGCTTCGTTCGTAGAGAACTTCCTGCAGGAGCGCTACCCCACACTGGCTGGAGCTGTCCAGACAGCGTTTGCACGAGGCTCGCGGCAGAGGTTCGACTTGATCCGTCCACTGATGTACGACATCTTGCAATGCAACAAGAGTGCAGAGGTTTCGGCACTGCTCTTCGAAGCGAGGATCCTGGAGATATTGTCGCGAATCACAGGTGCCCAGGAAACGCTGGCCATCTCAGACGCGGCGACGGAGCGGGTGACGATCAAGCCCGAGGATGTCACGGCACTCATGGAGATTGCCGAGTATATCTCCGACCATTACAACCGGCAGATTTCGCTCAAGACACTTTCGAGCATCTCGCTGATGAGCGAGAGCAAGCTCAAGACCCTGTTCAAGGCACAATATGGAATGACCATCACGGAGTATATCCAGAAGAAGCGCATGAGCAGCGCCGAGCTGCTTCTCATCAGCACCGACCTGCCATTGACGCAAATCTCAAAAATCGTGGGCTACGCAAACCCCAGCAGGTTCTCCGAGTTGTTCCGGAGATATTACGGCATCGCGCCGTCCAGTTACCGCGCGGAGAAATGACGGACACTTCATTTCTGGTCTTCGGCTCGCAGAACAACTTCAAATCGGTGGGCAATCCGCAGGATGATAATCGACCTGCGAGCAAAACGATTGCGTCGAAAACAGTGGTGTACGAGGGGGAGTGAGAGAAGGCCACCGCTTGCCCTAGAATGTCGGTTCGCCAAGATCGACAGAAGGGACGGCAACGATGGCCAACGGCAACAGAATACCCCACGGGGACCCGGAGCTGAGGGACGTCCCCATGGCTTCCCGGACAGCGTATCGAGCCTGTGCGACATGATGAACGCCACCATGGCGGCTGTCCTCAACGAGATCGCGCCCACACAGGCCGACGAGGCGTGCGGCACCGAGCACGGGGTCCGCGCGAAATCGAGGGTCAACAGCCGCAACGGCTACGGGAGGCGCAGCCTCGAGACGACGGGCACCCTCGACCTCGGGGTGTCCAGGCTCAGGGGCGGCTCCTGCTTCCCCACGGAGCTCTTCGGGCGCTGGCCGCGGCGGCCGCCGGGACGTGCGCGACCGGCACGTCGACGCGCGGAGTAGAGGGGGCCGCCGCGAAGTTCGGCATCGACTCGCTGTCCAAGGGCCAGGTCTCGCGCCTGTGCGCCGCAATCGACGAGGAGGTCGACCCCTCCTTCTCCAGGGACCGGCCGGCGGTGCGCTTCGCCTGTCTCCTCCTCGACGCCACCTATGTGAGGCGCCGCGTCGGCGGCCGCGTGCGCGGCGAGTCCTCCATCGCTGCCATCGGCGTCGGCGACGGCGGCAGGCGCCACCTCCTGGGCTTCACGTGCGCCAACGCGGAGGGCTACGCGTCGTAGAGGAGTTTCCCGCAGGGCCTCGGGGAGCGGGGCGTGACGAACGCCCGGCTCGTGACCCCCGACGCCCACGATGAACTGCCTCCCATTTCTTGGACACGAGAAATGGGAGGCCTCTTCATGGTTGGAAACGCTCTTTGCGATGTCGCACTCAGGATGCGCGCCGCCGAGCTGTACGACGAGGGATACGGCCGCGCCTCGGTCGCGGCCCTGCTGGGTGTTCCGGAGGAAACCGTGAGACAATGGCTTTCGGCTTACGAATCCGTTGGCATCGAGGCCCTTGCACTAATAGGTGCTAGGAAGACGGCCTGCCCGTTCGAGACGAAGGCCGCCGCCGTCAGGGCGGTCGTGGGCGGGGGCATGACGGAGCCAGGAGCGATGGCGAGGTTCGGGATCTGCTCGGCGACCTCGTTCAAGAGGTGGCTGAGGGCCTACCGGGGGGCGCCGGGGCGCCCGGGCCGAAGCCCAAGGGCGGGCCGAGGGGGCCGTCCTCGCCGCCGAAGGCGATGACGCGCGAGCAGGAGCCAGGGCGCCGCGTGCAGAGGCTCGGGGCGGAGAACGCCTGCCTGAAAAAATCGATGGCCCCGAAGGCGGAAGCGCCCTCGAACCGCGAGAGGGCCGCGGCCGTGAGCGGGCCTTCGGGGCGATGCCCCCTCGCCGACCTGCTCGGGGCCGCCGGCCTTCCCAAGTCCAGCCACTGCTACGCGCTGCCGCACCCCAAGGCCCCCACGAGGCCCGGGCCCTGGGAGGCCGCGGCCGAGATCCTCTCGCGCACCGCCAACGGCTGCGGCCACCGCCAGATAGCGATGTGCCTGCGCGCCGGGCAGGGCGCGGCCATCGCCGGCAAGACCGTGCCCGAGACGACGCGCGAGATGGGCATAAGCCGCGGGATCCGCCGGAAGACCGGCTGCCGCGGGCACGACCCGCACGGGGGGCGGGGTCGGCGAGACGTCCGAGAGCGTGATCGGGCGTGGCTTCCGGGCGGGCGCGCCGTGGGAGGAGGCGGGCACCGACGCCACCGAGCTCGAGCGGCCCTGGGGAAAGGCCTGCTTCGCGCCGACCTGCGACTTCGGCAGCAAGGAGACCGTCGCCTGGTCCACGTCGCTGCGCCCCGGCATGGCCCAGCAGCCCGAGCCGCTGGGCCAGCTCCCGGCGAAGAGGCCGGAGGGCTCCGCCCCGATGCCCCATTCCGACATGGGCTGGCAGTACCAGCACGCTTCCTGGTGCGGACGCCTGCGGGCAGCCGGCATCGTGCAGAGCATGCCCAGGAAGGGCAACCGCATCGGCAACGGCGCGACGGAGCAGGTGTTCGGCCATCTGAAGGACGAGTCCTTCCGGAACCAGACGTGGGCGAGCCTCGAGGAGTTCAGGCGGGACCCCGACGCATACGTCGTCCACTGGAACACTAGGAGGAGATAGGTCAGACTGAAGGGCTGACCCCGGAGGAGTTCCGGAATCAGTCCCTAAACGCGGTCTAGGCCGCTTATTAGCCCGTCCAAGAATCGGGATGCAGTTCACACGTAAGACGTGCGAGGCCTTCTTGTTGTCTATGTGCCATCCTATTACTCGTACAGATAGTTCAGGAAGGTCAGCGCCGCAAGCGAGAGGCCTTGGCCCAGACGGTGCGCCATGTACATCGTGCGGAAGGCACGGATCTCGAGATGGTGTATCTCGAGCGTATCGGGGAGCTTCCCCAGGGCAAGCATCGGCAGAAGCGAGATGCCCAAGCCCGCATCGATGAGCGCAAGTATCGCATTGAAATCGGACGTCTCGCAGCGCACGAGGGCGTGCCGGAGTTCCTTCTGGAGCAAAGGCGCCGTCTCGGTGTCTGCGATGAAGCGCTCGTCCTTCAGAAGATCGATCGGAATGGAGGACCTCCCCGGCTCGAAGTGGCCGCGCCTCGAGACGACGACGATCTCGTCCTTGTGAAAGAGCTTCGAGGAGAAGGCAGCAGAATCGAGCTTCTTCGGCACGAAGGCCACGTCAACCGCGCCTTCCGCAAGGAGCTTCTCTGCCTCGCTGTACGTCGACTCCGTGATATCGATCTCGATATTGGGATGGTCCTCGGCAAAGGCGCCCAAGGGGCGTGCGAGCTTCCAGGACACAATCGAGGAGGGTGCAGCGATGCTGACATTGCCGGACACGAGCCCGTTGATATCGTCAACCTTCATCGTGAAGCGCTCGAAGGACTGCACGACAGCACATGCCTCGGGCAGAAGGCGTTCGCCCTCCTTCGTGAGCCTCACGGTACCGCCCGTCCTCTCGAACAGGCGCACGCCCCAGTCCTCCTCGAGGCCCTGGACCATGCGACTCACGGATGACTGCGTGTAGCCGAGCTGCTGGGCCGTGCGCGTGAAGCTGCCGCATTCGGCTGCCTTCACGAATGCCTGGAACTTGTGGATATTGGCCTCCATGGAACCCCTCTCATACCGCTTCGGCTCCAGACCTGAAGCTGTCCGGAGCGCACCTGCGAACAGAGAGCGCCATCGGCCACGACCCGAATACGCACTCTTCTCCGATGCACCTTTCCCTAGAAGCGATCTTCTACTATGGAATGGATGGCATATAGTTTCAATCTCTGATACAGGCTTCATACAGCCATTCGCGTCAGAATTCACGCTATCTGCAGCGCGTTGCTTATGGCTATATGGAGATGCTGCCAAATACCCCGTCCGTTTGGAGCTTTTCTATCCACCCAGCAGAAGCAGGTACAGAAAGACCGGACCTCCGAAGAGGCCCGGCCTGCATCATGGCTATATGGGGGGCTGAGTCCCCGAGGACACCTTACAGGGCACCCTTGATCATGATGTCGCCTTCCTTCATGATGACGTCCATCTTGTCCGGGTTGAGGTCGCGGATCTCCTTCAGAGGATCGCCGTTCACGACGAGGATGTCGGCGAGCTTGCCGGCCTCGACGGAGCCGAAGTCGTTCTCGTGGTGCACCATCTTGGCACCGTTGAGCGTAGCGGCGACGATAGCGTCCATGTTCGGGATCTCGCAGTGCTCGACCCAGGCGTATACCTCATCGAGCGTCGTGTAGCCGTATGGTGTGGAGAAGCTGAAGGAATCGGAGCCGACCGTCAGCGTGACGCCGAGCTTGTAGGCACGGTTGAGGTTTGCATACGAGCGAGCGATGCCCTTCTCTGCGTTGTTCTTGCCAGGCCACTTGTCGAGCTCGGGCGTCCACTCGGGAGGATACGTCGCGTACCAGGACGGAAGGAACCCGACCGTCGGCGTGAAGAACGTGCCCTGCTGCGCCATGAGGTCCATGGTCTTGTCATCGAGTTCGAAGCCGTGGATCAGCTGCTCTGCGCCGAAGCGGACGGAGTCATAGGCTGCAGAGATCGAGTTGTAGGAGTGAGACCAGACCGGGATGCCGACCATTGCGCACTCGTCGCAGACCGCCTTGATCTCTTCCGTGCTCATGAGCTGAGCGCGTCCGGAGTCCCAGCGCCAGATGCCACCGCCGGTTGCCCAGATCTTGATAGCATCAGGGTTCTCGCGCAGGCGCATGCGGATGGCATGACGGAGCTCCCACGGACCGTCTACCTGGTCGCCCCAAGGGTGGCCGTTCTTCGACATCTCGAACGGCAGGCGGTGGCAGTCGCCGTGTCCTGCGGTGCGGCAGAAGCCGAGGCCGGTTGCAAAGATGCGCGGGCCCTTCATGACGCCCATGTTGACGAGATCGCGGATTGCAATGCCGTTGCGGCCGATCTCGCAGACCGTCGTAAGGCCGTGGGTGACGGCGTCGTAGGCCTGCTTGACGGCGCATGCTTGCTTCTGGGCAACCGTCTCGATGACCCAATCGTTGTCGTTGTCCGTCAGGTTGCCGGAGAAGTGAATGTGCGTATCGATGATGCCCGGCATGACCGTCTTGCCGGTCGCGTCGATGACCTCATAGCCCTCAGGAATCTCCGTTGCCTCACCGGCATGCGTGATTTTCTTGTCATCCACCAGGACAAGGGAATCCTCGACCGGAGACGCGCCGGTGCCGTCTACGAGCTTGCCGCCCTTGATAGCATACTTTGCCATTGCAAATCCTCCCAATCTTTCCAACGAACCACGCGCATTGACCAGCTATGCGTCGCCTTGTGGCGTATGCATACGTGCGAGGCTATGCAGCATGCGCTGCAGCCTTCTTGCTGCCAAAGACAGCGAGGATGATGAAGCCGATGACAATCCAGGCACCTGTGATGACCCACTCGACCGTGTCGAGGGCAGCAGGGCTGAGCGGAACAACCATGAGGCCGATGATGATGAGGCCAGCGATGATAGCGCAGGCGATGATGGGTTTGCCGCCATTGACCTTGTAAGGCCTCGGAAGGTCAGGCTCGGTCTTGCGCAGCTTCATGCAGGCAAAGCCAGCCATCGTGCAGGCGAAGATGAAGCCCAGGGATGCGACGTTCGTGAGCGGGACGAGCATGTTCCTGCCGAGGAAGGGTCCGATGAGCGTCAGCACTGCCATGACGGTATTGGCCTTCTTGGGAGCACCAGAGACGGAATCGAGCTCTGCAAACGAGGACGGAATCATTTCCTTCCTGCCCATGGCGAGCATGAGGCGGGTGGAAGCGCCGAAGAACGAGTTCATGGGGCCGAGAGGTCCGAGTGTACCGATGATGAGCATCGCGATGTAGAAGAAGATGTTGATGCGCTCGAGGACGGCAAGGGCAGGCACGGAGGACTTCACGAACTCATGCCAGTCGATGATTGTGCCGAACGAGTAGATGCAGACGAGGTAGAAGGCACCCGATGCGAGAAGGGCGATAGCCGGGATGAGGCCGAACTTCTTCCAGTCGAGGTGCGCAGAGGCTTCCTCTGCCTGCTGCGGAATCGTATCGAAGCCCGCATAGAAGAACGGTGTCATGACAAGGACTGCGACGATGCCGCCCAGAAGAGACGTTGCCTCGGTGGAGCTGCCGCCTGCTGCATCCTGCACCTGCGAGAACACAGGGAGGGCATTAGAAGGAGATCCGGTCATGAACGAGATGACCATGGCAAGGACTATGCCGCAGAGAAGCGCCTTGGTAAGGAAGCTCGAGAGCTTGGCAGCTGCGCCTGCGCCGTGGAAGTTGAGATAGATGACGAGAATGGCAGCGCCCAGAGCGATGACGGTCGGCCAGAGATAGACGTCTGCGTCGAGGATCGTGTAGAGCTTCACGGAGCGCAGCCACGAGAGAACCGGGAACTCGGCGAAGCGGTCCGTCAGGAGCGTGGAGATGGCGATAGCCTCCCACGGGCACAGAGGAGCGTTGCCAAGCAGAAGCATCCAGCCAGTAAAGAAGCCGAGCTTGCGTCCGTATGTGCGGTCCACATACTCGATGATGCCGCCGGAAATCGGGATGGCTGCCGTCAGCTCACCGAAGCACATGCCGATAGGCACGAGGAACACGGCACCAATCGCGAATGCGATCATGGCCGGAACCGGGCCGCCGCCCAGAACCATCCAGTCACCTACCAGAAGCACCCATCCGGTGCCGATGATGGCGCCGAAGCCGATCGTGAAGAAGTTGAAGAGCGTCAGCTCCTTCTTCATGCCTCCTTCTGCTGGTGTAGTCCCTGCCATATCTCTCCCCTCGCAGTCAATCGCCTCGAAGGCGAATATCCAGTTCGCGGGTGCCAGGCGCTCGTTGCCTCCCCCGCGACGCAATTCCATGTTCGAAGAAAGGCCTCTGTTGCGCAAAGGTTTCGGAAGTGTTGCGGGGCCGAGAGGAGCGATGCGAGCCCTGAGCGGATTATGTTTGAAAAACTAACATTGCAATGAGCGCTAGACGTCATTCGGATGCCATATCGCCGCAGGTAAATACCTATGTATGAGATACCGTTCATCCGTTTCGGAAAAGCGGTAAACGGCTTTCAGATTCAGCACAGAAGCGGCCAAAACATGAACGGAGGCCCCTCCCGCCACATGAGCTGCGCCCCAAAACGTGGACGCCCTCATAGAGGCTAAGCCGTGGCGGCCTGGTGAGCTCGGCGGCCTCGGCCTCCGCGAAGACGGAGTCGCGGCTTCCCTCCCGCTTCTGGAAGGGGTGGGCGTTGTACTCGGCGAACCTCTCCCTCACGGCCTCCCTCACCTAGCCGAAGTCGGTGAAGGTGACGTTCCTCGGCTGAGCAATTGCCCAGGTGACGGCGTCCCTCGCACGCGCCCTCGGCCGATGCCCTCTGCTCGGGCTTCCTCGCCTGGGCGGGCATGACGGCCGTCATACAGTGCTCTCCCAGGGCCTCGTAGGCGTCGTTCAGGACGGCCTCGCCCTTGTGCGGGTGCCCGAGACCACGCCAGCCGTCAGGTTGTCGCAGACGGTCCCTTCCGGCACGCCTCCCCAGCACACGCACATGTGCACGTGGCACCTGGGCCGGGTCCGCTCCCTCATGTCCATCGTCGGCTCAAAGCAGGCCCCCTGGCCGAAGGGCAGGACCCCCACGAAGAGGTAGACCTTGGAGGCCTCGCCGGTCGTGGGGTCGACGAGGCCCTTCCCGATCGCCGGCCCCGACCAGTCGACCTCGCAGGACCGGCCCACCTTGTGCTCGATGCACCTGGTGAGGCCATTGGCCGCCGTGTACTTGCCGTAGTCCCCGCAGGACCTCGTGTAACCCACAGCCACCTTGCCGGTGCGCCTGCACTCGTCCCTGTACCCGTCGTGCAGGAGCCTGAGGTTGACGCCGGCATTGCTCATATCCTTGTGGACGTAGGCCCAGTCCAGCTCCTCGAAGACCGTCTCCCTCACGTGCCTATCGGGATAGAAGAGCCGGTAGGCCTCCCCATCGGCCATCGGCTCCAGCAGCTGCCAGGTGACGTCGCGCTCGTCGGCCAGGTCGAACACCTCGCAGGCCGACTCCGTCGACACGTGGCGCGCCCTGGTTGTCTGCCTCCCCGGCACGCCCCGCTCGCGGAGCTGCACCACCAGCTTCGCCTTGATCCTTCTCGCCATGCTCCCTGCCCCTTTCGTCTAGACGACATGGCACGCCCAGACTGCGGGGCGATGCGGAACGGCGAAGCGGGCGCTACGGAAGTCGCGAAACGGTCAGGCGGGGGGATGATACGGAAGCGGCGGAACGAGCACTACGCAGAGCGCGCGATACTCAGAAATGCCAGCTCGTCTTTGCCCAGTACCTACGAGTGGCCACGAGAAGGAGACCGCCCGACCATCCACTCAGATAGAGGGGGCCACTACCGCTGGCCTGGATGGATTGGTGGGGCATGCAAGGAGAACGGCCTGGCCAGATCGATGCCGAGGAAGGGCTGCAGCCCCGATGACGCGAGGTGCGAGGGACCTCCGGCAGGTCCGAGATAGAGCCTTCCCACGGATGCGGCTGGAGTGGGACTACGGCAGATGGGTTCATGAGGATGTCCGACGCGTACCTGAGATGGTACAGAGAGACCAGGATCAAGGGCGACCTTGACTACCGGAGACCAGCTATATGAAGTCAAGACCTAGAGACTGATTTGTTCGACCGACACC
>NZ_DBHHPX010000042.1:0-18501 GCF_057241865.1 Tractidigestivibacter sp. | reverse complement strand
CATCAAAGCATCCGGTATCCGGCTCTCAGATGCAACGACTTGAAGATAGGAGGCAACCATGAAAGAGAAAAAAAGCATCATTCTACCAATTATGATCTGTTGTGCCCTGGTGGGCACACCAATGGCCGCTCTTGCAAAAACCGTTTACTACAAGGGTACGGCAGTGTACTGGAATTACGGTCGTAACGCCAAGGTCTTTGGTTTCTCAGACTGTAATAGCCAAAATTATGAGCATTGCTCTTCCTGCAATGGCTACTCTTCTGGTTGGGAGCAGCCAGGGACACTGTCAAAGGCTTGGGGCTGGATTGGGACAGCCACCCTTGAAGCGTACTGGAACTGCAGAGAATAGAGTTTCTTTAAGAGAGTCTATCGCGATATTTCTTACCAGTTCAGGTGAATGACTTCTCAATGGCGGTGCTGTATGAAGAAGACCTGGTCTGTCACCAACCTCATTGTCATAATCCTTCTCGCCGCGTCATCGTTTGTCAGTGCCAAGGGCATTTTGGAGATGCGCTCCATGCGCCTGGTCGAGTCTTGGCTGTCCGACAAGCCCAAGATGTATACCGCGCAGCTGACCGACAGTCAGAAGGATGAGTTTGTCGCGGTGCTGCGTGAGTTCTCCGAGGAGAGGGGCTTCACTGCGGTGGGCCGGAACAGGGAATCCCTGCAATCGGGGTCGGCGCTCTACACTTTTAGCGTACTGATGCCAGACTCTGCGGAAGGCGCAGATTTCGAACCCCTTGACCTTCTTGGTACCAGGGTTGTGGACGGCTCCGTGGCAAGAGAGATAAGTGCTGCAAATCCCGGCAGCTATGCGGGATATGGGAACGATGCCTTCTCACGGGTTGAGACGCTCCCCAGTATCAGAGCCGGACTCTACTTTAGAGTGGATAGGCTGGAATCGGGGTCAAGTCTCGGACGTACCTGCACGGTCATCGGACTTGATGATGGAGAATTCCAGACGCTTGTCAACGATCTGTCATCAGCCATTGGGGTGAGTGCAGACAGTCTCACCACCGAGATGTCTGGCTCGGCTACGGACACGGGCCTGATCTACTGGTTTTGCGAGGGGGCATTTGTCGTACTCGCGATAGTCCTCTGCCTTCTTACGGTGACTCACTCACTCCTTGAGCTCAGGACGCTGGGAGTACACCTCATGCTGGGCTGGAGCCGGAGGGCCTTTGCCGCCGAGCTGATAGCCAATCAAGCGGCGTTTCTCCCCGTCGTCATACCCATAGGGTTGTTTGGCTCGCTCGCTATCTTCGATGGGTTCTCCCTTGGCCCCGCACCCATAGCCTTTGCAGCCCTGTCCGTGCTGCCGGCGGTGATGGTGGTTCTCGTCTCCTGGGGCGTCTCCATTGTCCCCCTTGCCACCGTGCGCCCAGTCGACGCAATCTGTGGCCGCTATTCTCGCCGAGGCTTCTACGCGCTGGCCGTGTCGGTCTACCTCTTGTGTACAGTCGCGATATTCGGGGCCTGTCTGTACATCGACCAGCCTCTCGACATGTATGCCGCTCTTGTCCACACCCGCACCGTGTGGAGCGAATACAAAGACTGGTACGTGGTACGAGACTTTAGCCTGGATGGCTCACATTTTAAGGGCAACCCCATGAGCCTTTCCAAGGATATGTATGCGTGGTACGCCTCCCACGAGAGCGACGAGGACGTTTATCTGGTGAATACTACCTACTTCGATGCCACAGCCATTACGGCATACATGAGGGGGTCATCCGATGATATGCCAGAGCCGTTCTGGTATCTTGCGGCGTCTCCCTCCTACCTCAAGCAGGTGGGTATCGACGTCCCTAACGATGTCGTCGAGAGGGCCGAACATGGCGAGCGCGTGTACCTCCTGCCAGAAACCCTGGACGCCTCTGAGGCGGAGGCAATGAAGAGCTTCCTTGTTTCCGCCAGAAAGGTGTCCGACTCCAACATCGTCACCACATTCATGGAGAACCCCCAATACGAGTTCATCACCTACGACGGAGATCGTGAGCTGTTCACGTGGAGTGCGGATGCGGACCAGCCAACCACGGCGAGCGGCTTTGTGATAGGGGTCATCACGGCCGAGAACATGGTTCCCTTCGAATCGGAGAGCCTGGTGGCCTCCGGATTGGATAACGGGTACGTGAAGCTGGGAAACAGCGCCGCATCCCACCTGCTTGGCGATGATGGTGCCACCTCTTTGGGCAAATCTCTCGCTGTGCGCTTTGCCACCGTGGAGAACTACATCTCCGGCCTCCAAAAGAGCCTCATGGACCTCTTTGCCCTTTTTGGGATGGCTCTCTTTCTCCTGATGGCCACCGCGTCCGTTGTGGTTGCGTGCATCGTCGGCATTGTCAACCAGGTGAGCGCCCGCGAGATCTCCGTGAAGTACGTTTTGGGGTTTGGCGTATGGGAGCTGTATCGCCGTGAGGTCTTGTTTGTGAATGCCTCGACGATGGCGGGGATTGTCATCAGCGCCATCCTCAGATGCAACGCCGGCCTGCTGGTGGGCGCCGCCCTCTTGTGCATCTCCAACCTCGCCATTGTCATCATGTCACGGACGAGGACTGCGTCCGTTGTACTGGAAACCGTCTCAAGGGAGCAGTGATGCGTCCATACATTCAGATAGAGTCACTCTGTAAGTCCTTTGGTCAGCACAGGATTCTCTTGAACCTCTGCCTTGAGATACAGAAGGGGGATACGGTTGCTGTCACCGGTCCATCCGGCTGCGGCAAGACAACCCTGCTCAATATACTGGGGTTGCTCGATACTCCTGACTCGGGGGAAATCTACCTTGCGGGGACGAGGTATCCCAAGATAAACAGCACCGCAGCGATGCTTATGCGCCGCGACGAGATAAACTACCTTTTTCAGTCCTTTGCGCTGATAGAGTCGAGGACGGTCCGCGACAACCTCATGCTCGCCTTGCACTACACCAAACTGGATACAAACGAGAAGCTGTCCCGCATCAGGAAGACGTTGGCGCGCTTTTCCATCGACGACAAGCTGTCCTCTACCGTGAGTGAGCTGTCTGGTGGAGAAAAGCAGCGCGTGGCGATAAGCAGGGCCATGTTGAAGCCGGGAAACCTCATCCTCGCCGACGAGCCGACAGGTTCGCTTGATGCCCGGATGGCGGGCGTCGTTATGAGGTCGCTTGTCTCGGCCACCCACGACGCAGGCAAGACGCTCGTGATGGTGACGCACGACATGTCCATGGCGGCGGAGTGCGATTGCATCCTTCACATGTCGGACGGTGTGCTCCACGAAATGTGCTGAGCCGCCCCTCCGTCGGCCCCCGGTCGTCCTGCGGCCGCCGCCCCGCCCCGCTGCGGGCCGCCGCTAGCATTCTTTATCGGTATCTGGTAATCGTGGTTCTCGCGACCTGCGCAAACGCGATGCCAGTTTCACAGAAACCGCTAAAGAATGGCTATACTTGGTACACGAGTTACACTATGGGTCGCATGTATGGGGCGGGAGCCCCTGACGCCAAGGAGGTGCCATCCATGGGCGATGGTAGTCATGCTCGAGAAAACGCAAACTCAATGAGGTTGGCGCCTGCCAGAAGGGGAGACGGGCGCCGCCGGTAGCGCTGGTGCGGTTCCACCCTGTCCATCCAAGCCAATAGTGTGCCCGCCTCGTTGCCGGTTCCTGCGCAGCTGACGTCGTACTGTGTCCCTGCGTACATCCCCGGATTGGAGGTGGCCCATGAGGCTGCTCACCAACGGGTTCCTGTCCGGGCTGACAAGGACGGGGCTTATCGCTCGTCGAGCGGAGACGCCAACGGGGAAGACGTCCCAGCTCGAATGGTTGCGTCGTGTCTCCTCACTCGAGACGGAAGAGCTTCTCAACGAGTTCAACACCAGTCGTGGCGGCCTCTCTGCCGAGAAGGTCGAGCTTTCCCGCGCTGTATGGGGTCCAAACGAGGTAGAGCGCGCCCATCGCGACTCTGCTCCGGTGCGCTTCGCAAAGGCTTTCGTGGATCCCTTCACGGGAATCCTCGCACTTCTCGCCGTGGTGTCTCTTGTCACGGACGTTATTCTCGCCGCTCCCGCCGACCGCGACCCATCGACCTTCATCATCATTTTTGCGATGATTGCCGTCTCCGGAACTTTGCGGTTCGTACAGGAGGGCAAGAGCGACGACGCCGCGGCGGCGCTTGCCAAGACCATCCAGACCACGTGCAGCGTGGAGCGAGAAGGGACGGGGCGCGTGGAGATTCCCCTGGCAGATGTGGTTGTTGGTGATATTGTGCACCTCTCTGCAGGTGACGTCGTACCTGCCGACGCCCGCCTCATCCAGGCGCGCGACCTCTTCCTCGGCATGTCCTCGCTTACGGGCGAGAGCCTTCCCGTCGAGCGTGTGGCGGCACCGTGCCCCAAGCCCGAGAAGGACACCCGCGTCGCGGGGGACCTCGACAACATAGCGCTTATGGGTTCTACTGCGGTCTCGGGAAGTGGCGAGGCGGTGGTTGTCGCCACCGGCGCAAACACCATGTTTGGCGGCATGGCGACAAGCCTTGGTGCCAAGCGCGGCAAGACTGCCTATGACGAGGGAATCGCTTCGGTGAGCAAGCTCCTGCTGCGCCTCATGGTGGCCATGGCGCCTCTCGTCCTCGTTATCAACGGACTCACGAAGGGCGATTGGCTCTCGGCCTTGCTCTTCTCGCTCTCGGTTGCCGTGGGTCTCACGCCCGAGATGCTGCCCATGATTGTGACCACGTGCCTTGCCAAGGGCGCCGTGGACCTCTCGCACGACCGCGTGATCGTGAAGCGCCTCGATGCCATCCAGAACCTTGGTGCGATGGACGTTCTTTGCACCGACAAGACAGGTACCCTCACCGAGGACCACGTGGTGCTGGAACGCCACCTTGACCTCATGGGCAACGAGGATTCACGCGTGCTCCGCTATGCCTTTCTCAACAGCTTCTTCGAGACGGGCGTGCGCAACCTCATAGACTCCGCGATTATTACCCGCGCAAGCGAGGAGACTTCCCAGGGCGGGCGCGGCATCGATGCCGATGAGCTTTCTGCGAACTGGCGCCTTGTCGATGAGGTTCCCTTTGACTTCGAGCGCCGGCGCGTGAGTGTGGTGGTTGAGCACAAGGACGGCCGTCGTCGCATGGTCACCAAGGGGGCCATCGAGGAGGTCCTTCAGGTTTGCACCGAGGTCGAGTACGGCGGTCGCGTGGTGCCCCTTGGCGATGACATGCGCGAGAAGGTCCTGGCTACGGCCTACGATCTGGCTGATAAGGGCATGCGCGTTCTTGGCGTGGCACGAAAGGCCGATCCGGCCGATGTGGGCGTGCTCTCGGGCAAGGACGAGCAGGGCATGACGCTCATTGGCTACCTGGCCTTCCTCGACCCGCCTAAGAGAAGCGCCGCCCAAGCGGTGGCCGCTCTGCGAGAGCATGGCGTGACAACCAAGGTCCTCACCGGCGACTCGCTTCGCGTTGCGTGCACCGTGTGCGAGACGATTGGCCTACACGTGGAGGGGACCCTCGAGGGGGCGTCGGTCGCGCAGCTCTCCGATGAGGAGCTCGCGGAGAGGGTCGAGCACGTTACCGTCTTCGCAAAGCTCTCGCCCGACCAGAAGGTGCGCGTTGTGCGAGCACTCCGGACGCGTGGACACGTGGTGGGCTTCATGGGCGACGGCGTGAACGACGCTGCCGCCATGGGAGCTAGTGACTGCGGCGTCTCGGTTGACTCCGGGGCCGACGTGGCCAAGGAGGCTGCGGACATCATCCTTCTCGAGAAGGACCTTGGGGTCCTGGAGAGGGGTATTGTCGAGGGTCGCCGCACCTTCTTCAACATGAACAAGTACGTGAAGATGACCGCGAGCTCGAACTTTGGCAACATCTTCTCGGTGCTGGTGGCGAGCGTGTCTCTGCCCTTCCTGCCTATGACCGCCGTGCAGCTTCTTCTTCTCAACTTCATCTACGACTGCGCCTGCGCCGCCATTCCCTGGGACAATGTCGACGCGCGGGAGCTGCGGGCATCGCAGGCGTGGAGGTCCGGCTCGATTGCGAGCTTCATGCGTTGGATTGGGCCGACGAGCTCGGTCTTTGACATCGTGACCTTTGTGCTGCTGTTCTTCTGGGTGTGCCCGGCCGTGGCCGGAGGCGCCTGGCCTGCCATAGCGGGAGACCCTTCTGCCGCCGCTCTCTTCACGGCAACCTTCCAAGCTTGCTGGTTTGTCGAGTCCATGTGCACGCAGGTGCTCTTTGTGCATCTGGTGCGCACAGAGCGCGTGCCCTTCATGCAGAGCATGGCCGACTGGCGCGTGTTGGTTCTCGACGCAGGCGCAATCGTGCTTTCGCTGGTCATCCCGTTCACCGCAGCGGGTGCCGACCTCGGCATGGCATCGCTGCCTCCGGCGTTTCTCGCCGTGCTTCCAGTGGTTGTGGCCGCCTACGCAGCGCTCGTACTGGTGGTGAGAAAGGCCTACGTGCGCCGCTTCGGTCGCCTTCTGTAGGGGTGTTTCCTCTCCGCTCCTCCTCTCCATCTCCTCCCCTCGTTCTTCAGCGGAATTTGAGAATCGTCCTGCTCGCTAACTGGGCAAACGTGGCGCCTGATTCTCAAAAACCGATAAAGAACGGAGGGAGGGGAGGAGGGTCGCGCCACCCCGTGGCCGGGAACGGCTACCATGGTTGTGTTGGAACAACGCGGCCAACTGGGAGGCCTCATGGGTGCCGAGAAGGACGGACAGGGAGTCTCGCCGGAGCTCGATGACCTCTCGAGCACCCTCATGGGTCAGGCGTTTGACGTACTAGCCGAGGGCGTCAATCTGGATGTCATTCTCGCCGTCGAAGACGCCGCTGGCCACATTGCCAGCTACACCTTTGCCGATGACGGCCCGGAGGAATGTCTCGAAGGGGCCCGCAAGCGCGTCCGCGATCTCGTGCGCTCCCATGGTGACGGCGCGGCACAACTTGGTGACCCGGTGCGTTACGCCCTTGCCTACGAGGGTGCGGTTGCCAATGAGCGAGGTGCTTACCAGGACGCGGTGTTGCTCGAGTTTGGCGAGCAGGGCCGCACGAGCTTCTCAGCGTTCTCGCTTGTGGATGGCAAGGGTGCAGGCGACGGCTTTGCATGGACAGACCCTGCCCCCGCAGGTGAGGTAGAAAACCTTCTGGGGTAGTGCAGCGCGGCAGCCCTTGCCCGCTTTGGCGTATCATGTAGCAGTTTGCGTGGAACAGCGTGCCGTCGGGCCCGCTGGTCTCTGCGCTGGTATACAGTTGCCGCGAAATTGGTATCTGCTGACGCACGCGGCGTTGCGGCGTTGGCGAGCTAAACGAGAGGTGCCCATGCTCCAGGAGCAGATCAGAAACATCGCAATCATCGCCCACGTTGACCACGGCAAGACCACGCTGGTCGACCAGATGCTCAAGGCTACCCATGCCTTCCGTGATAACCAGCAGGTTCAGGAGCGCGTGCTCGACTCCAACGATCAGGAGCGCGAGCGCGGTATCACCATCCTGGCCAAGAACATCTCTATCGAGTACCAGGGCGTCAAGATTAACGTCATTGACACCCCAGGCCATGCGGACTTTGGCGGCGAGGTCGAGCGCGTGCTCAAGATGGCCGACGGCGCACTGCTTCTGGTCGACGCAGCGGAGGGCCCCATGCCCCAGACGCGCTTTGTCCTCTCTCACGCCATCGCCGCACATCTGGCCATCATGGTTGTTATCAACAAGGTCGACCGTGATGGAGCCAATCCCGAGAAGGCCCTGAACGACTGCCTCGACCTCATGATGGACTTGGGTGCCACCGACGATGAGCTCGAGTTTGCCATGGAGCACGTCGTGTACGCCTCGGCCGTGAACGGCTTTGCGCGCCTCGACCCCAACGACGGCAACATGGACATGTACCCGCTGCTCGACATGATCGTCGGTGCCATGCCCGCTCCCGATGTTGACCTCGCAGGCCCGCTGGCCATGCAGTGCGTGACCGTTGATCACTCCGACTACGTTGGACGCATTGGCATTGGTCGCATTTACTCAGGCACCATTCACGCCGGCGACAAGATCCTCGTTGTGAAGAATGACGGCAGCCGCGAGATGAGCCAAGTAAAGCAACTCTTCACCTTCGACTATCTTGGTCGCAATGAGTGTGGCGAGGCCCAGGCAGGCGACATTGCCGCCGTCGTGGGCGTTGGCCATACCGACATCGGCGACGTCTACACCGATCCCGAGAACCCCGTGGAGCTTGACCCCATCGAGATCGACCCGCCTACCATGTCCGTTGTGTTTGAGGCATCGACCTCGCCGCTCGTTGGCCGTGACGGCGATGTTGTGGGAGGCCGCCAGCTCAAGGAGCGCCTGATGACGGAGCGCGAGAACAACGTCACCATGCGCATCGAGGAGCTGCCTGACAAGACCGGCGTTGAGGTGGCCGGCCGTGGCATCCTGCACCTCTCGGTTCTTATGGAGCAGATGCGTCGCGAGGGCTTCGAGTTCCAGGTTGGTCGCCCTCGCGTCCTCTTCAAGGATGATGGTCATGGGCACAAGCTCGAGCCCATCGAGGAGGCCGTGGTCGAGTGCCCGGGCGAGTACTCCGGCAAGGTCATCGAGCTCTTTGGCAACTCCGGTGGAAACATGACCAACATGATCTCTGGCACGAAGCAGGACCACCTTGAGTTCAAGATTCCCACACGCGGCGTCATGGGTCTCAAGAACCGCATCTTGAACGTCACCCACGGCGAGGCTGTGTTCTACCACAACTTCCTCGAGTACGGTCCCATGGAGGGCGAGCTGGGTAAGCGCCAGAACGGTGCCATGATCTCCATGTCTACCGAGAAGGCCGTCGCCTACGCCCTGGGTAACCTCCAAGATCGCGGCGCACTCTTCGTGAGCCCCAGTGACGAATGCTACGAGGGCATGATTGTGGGCGAGCGTTCGAAGCCCGGTGACATCGTGGTGAACATTGCGCGTACCAAGAGCCTGGGCAACCAGCGTAGCTCCACTGCAGACGTCGCCGTGCAGCTCACGCCGCCACGCACCTTTACGTTGGAGGAGGCCCTTGAGTACATCATGGACGATGAGCTGGTCGAGATTACGCCCAAGAACATCCGCATGCGCAAGCGCATCCTGAACGAGACGGATCGTCGCAAGTGGCGCGTGCGCCATGGGATGGTGGACAAGTAAGCCGATCGACAAGCGGTTCAAACGTCTGGCGTTTGGGGTGAGGCATGGCAGAGTCCAACTCGTTCGGGGAGACCATTTGTGACCTCCGCAAGAGACAGAATCTGACGCAAGAGCAGATTGCGGAGGGGCTTTGCTCGCCCATAATGGTCTCGCGCATCGAGAACGGGCACCAAATGCCATCAAGGGCGCTCCTCGACGCCCTGCTTTCGCGACTCCATTCGAGCATGTATCAGCTGTGCAACGTGTACTACCAGAGCGAGCAGGACCGCGACTTCGAGGATAGGGCGAAGCGCGTCAGCATATTGCTCAACCGTGGCAGGTTGGACGAGTGCCCGGCCCAGCTCGAGCGCTTGGGCGAGGCGGTGCACGAAAGGCCGACGATCGACAGGTCTACCTCTCCCTGTCTGCTACGGTCTTGCTAAGCGCAGGTCAGGAGCCAGATGCCGCGCAGGAGGCGCTCTTGAAGATCGAGCAGGCGATACGGCTCACAAAGCCAGATATCGATCTCACGGATTTGCGGCACGAGTTGCTCTCAGGGGACGAGGCGCAGTGCCTTGCCCTCAGGGTTCCCGGCATCCTCTATGCAGGCCGGGCGGTCGAGGCAATACGGTTTGGGGAGGAGTTGCTCTCTTCGCTTGACCCATCAGGCCACGGACACCCTGGAATACCATGAGATACGGGTGAACGTCGAGTTCAACGTCTCCCAGTGCCTCGAGCTGGAAGGGCGCTATGCCGACGCTGCGCGCCTTGTCCGACAAGCAAAGGGCGAGTGCCTGGAGGAGCAGCTCCACTCCTACCTCCCGCAGCTCCTCTACTCAGAGGCCCGTATGGACCTTCGCGAGGGCCGAGCGGAGGAGTCCCAAAGGAAGCTCTCCGTCGTCATACCCTACCTGGACCTCATTGGCGACGCCGTGGGGGCTGCAGTCATGCGAGGGTGGGCGGCCCGTGAGCTTGGGGCCAGCCTTTAGGAGACCGACGCCGCTAGGGCCTGCCCCCTCGGGACTTATCGTCTGAGGTTATTTTTACACGGGCCGATATGGTACCTGCCCCTCCTCCACGAGATGATGTGTATGGACAAGTAAGAGGAGGTGATTGACGTGCAGAGGCAAATCGAGAGGCAAGTACGGCATAGCAACGGTGGTGTGAGCATTAAGATTGAGATTACCATCGGCTAATTGTCTTGTGGCCGGCGGCGATGGAGTTGCTTTCAGTAAGCAACATCATGCCGTCGGCCCCTTAGACAGCGTTTCAAATGAACGGATGGCATTATGCGATACAGCTCCTACATCGTCAAAGCCGTGGGGTGGGGTCGCCTGGCTTTGCTCATGGCTCTTTTGCTGGGCTTCCAGATACTGTACGTTGGAATCGCCCTACTGCTGAGCATGCTGCTCGATCTTGTGGCCACGTCGGTTGCGACCGCAGACCCCGCACTGATCCTGCGCTTCCTGATTTTCGCCCTCGCCTACTCTGGCGTGCTTGGGGTTCTCGTCGTGGCCTACGGAAGATACAAGGCAAGCCTGGTCCGGCGGGTGATGACGAGCTTGCGGTCGCAGGTTGCCCACGGACTCATATATACAGAGGGCAAGACGACGTCACGGCCCAGGGGGACAGCGCACGGCACCTGACCATGCTCGGCCAGAACATGGACACGCTCGAGAAGGACTGGCTCGGTGGGTTCTTCGGCATCGCCGATTCTGTCGTCAAGATGGTGATTGCAGGTGCGATGCTCGTGTACATCAACCCCCTCGTGGCAGTCGTGTCGGTGGCTGGCATGGCGCTGCCCTCGCTGGTGCTCCGCCTGCTGGGAGGTCGCCTGTCCTCATACCAGGAAAGCATAGTGAGGAGCACAAAGGAATACAACACGTGCGTGCGGGACGTATCAAAGGGGACCGAGGCCGTGCATGCGTTCCGCGTGGAGCGGACCGCAGAGGCCCTCCACGACGAGGCTGCAGGGAAGCTCGAAGGGGACAAGGCCTCGCTCTCGAAGCTCATGGCTTGTGTCACCGGGACGGCAGGTGTGCTTGGGGTCATGTCCCAATTCACGATCATGGGCGTGACGGGCCTGTTTGCCATCAACGGTATGGTGACGATCGACAGCGCCGTGGCTGTGACGCAGCTCTCGGGAGAGGTCATATCTCCCGCGACGGAGCTCCCTTCCAAGCGCGCCCAAGTGCGGGCATGTCATCCCATACTTGACCTGATTGACGGCCTGGCGACCGCCCATCGTGATGGCGATGGAAATGACATCGTGGAGCGGAAGCCCGTTGTGCGCTCATTGAGCTTGGACTCCGTGTATTTCTCCTATGCTGACGCAGAGGAAGGTGTTATGCAGGACTGCACCGCACGCTTCGAGGCTGGCAGGAAGTATGCCATCGTGGGCGACAGCGGGTCAGGGAAGAGCACGGTCTTGGGGCTCTTGTCCAAGACGTTGACTCCGACCTCAGGAACCATCTTGACGGATGACAAGAAGGATGCCATTCCAGACGCGGCCTTCATCCATCAGAACGTGTTCCTCTTCGAGGACACGCTTGGCGCGAACATAACGCCAAGAGGCTCCTTCACGGACGAGCAGGTCATGCGTGCCATCTCCCTTGCAGGCTTGGAAGGCGTCGTCAGCTCCCTGCCCCAGGGGCTCGACACGCCTGTCGGGGAGGACGGCTCCAGGCTCTCGGGAGGCGAGCGCCAGCGCGTGGCAATCGCCCGGGCGCCCCCGTACGGCAAGACCACGATCCTTGCAGATGAGGCCACGTCGGCCCTGAACGGCCGTATGGCAGAGCAGGTGAAGGACGCTCTGCTCGCACTCGACGGCGTTACCGTCATAGAGGTGACCCACCACCTGAGCCTCCAGCGAGAGCGGCTCTATGACGGAGTTCTCGTCATGGAGGATGGGCGTCTGCACGAAAGGGTGGACGCTACAGGTCGCGCCCTCCGCGCTGGGTGCGGCGAGTAATGCGCTTGGAGCGCGCGACGCCCTCGGCCTTCGCGGTGGCCAGGAGACAAGGGGGCAGTCCCCTCCTTGTCTCATTTCTCGCGGTGGTGCGTTCTCCTCGTGGCGCTCCTTGACCGAGAGACGCGTCTGGTGAGCCTGCGCACGCCGCCAGCCACGCGGGGTGCCAGGTTAACGTCATTTGGTGAAATCACGTTGTAGTGGAGCGACCAGCGCCTGAGGCTCATGGTTACCGCCACACACAGGATGGCAGCCCAGGGCTTTCCCAGCCAGAAGATTAGGACTGCCCCATAGTAGACGGTTGAGCCGGCAAGTGCGCAGAGGGCATAGTAGTTGCTTGGCTTAAAGATGCGCGGGATATCACCCAGGAAAACGTCACGGAGCATACCCCCGCCCACGCCCGTAAGGGTTCCCATGAGGATTGCTGAGAACGGCAGGAGCCCGTAGACGATGGCCTTATCGGTACCCATGAGGGCAAAGAGTCCAACCGAGATGATGTCAACCCACTCGATGAGGCTGGAGAACCGGTCAAGGAGTCCCGGAAAGCAGAAGGCGATACTGCCCATGCCGGCAGCAGCTGGTATTGCGTAGGGGGAGGAGAGCATGTAAACCGAGTCCACCTGCATGGTGATGTCCCGGATGAGCCCGCCACCCAAGCCGCAGAGCATTGCGAGACCAACAAACCCTACGAGGTCGAGCTTTCTCTCTCGTGCCACAAGGATGCCAGATACGGCGCCAACCATCAGGGCTGCCAGGTCGAGCCAGGCAGGCAAAGAGACGGCGGCCATCTCGGGGCCAAATTTTGAGAACAGCTCCGGCATCCTGACTCCCCAGAGGTTTGACGGGCAAATATCTTCTCGCATTTTTGCTGCTGCGTGAGCGACCGTACAGGCAAGAAGGCGAGAATAACCGGTGGAGAGAAAATCGACCTCCCCTCACTGACGAACTTACGATATACTAGCCGTCGCAGTTCTTGGAGAGTTGTCCGAGTGGCCGAAGGAGCACGATTGGAAATCGTGTATACGCCTAAAGCGTATCCTGGGTTCAAATCCCAGACTCTCCGCCAGTAAATCCAGCGGCGTCCCATTGGGGCGCCACTTTTCACCCCACGGAGGGGTGGCAGAGTGGTTGAATGCGGCGGTCTCGAAAACCGTTTACCCCTTCGGGGGTACGAGGGTTCGAATCCCTCCCCCTCCGCCATTTGACGGCAAGGGCAGGTGCCAACTGGCGCCTGCCCTTTTTCCATCGCGACGCGGCACGACCCGTCTGCTGTAGGAAAAGAGTGTAGAAACTATGTACGAATTTCGTCTCGCTACGAGCTTTGGTTTCAAGTTTTCCTGCGTTTCTCGCCCCCAGAGCCCTACCCGTAAGCTGCCTGTCCGAAAGCGGTATGCGCAGCGTCAAATAAGTGTCAGGTGCCAGCCGTACCCTTTGGGCATACCAAGAAGGATGCGTGGCTGGGCTAAGGCGTAATGATGGCAGGTCGCATGGGGTTTATGGATTCGCGCAGACCGCAGATTGCAGGGGGAGTATCTGCAGCAGCTGTGATACGATACCAAATCGCATGCTTCCTGCCCTGGGCGCAAACCTTCACGACCTAGGGCCATCAGCCCAGAGGAGGTGACACCATGAAGGCCTATGAACTGCTGTTCTTTGTCGATCCCACGAGCAACGAGGAGACTCGCGCTGGCGTCATGAAGCGCATCGAGGTCGCTATAACCACTGACGGCGGCACCGTCGACTCCGTTGAGGAGTGGGGCAAGCGCAAGCTTGCCTACGAGATCGACCACCTCACTGAGGGTGACTACACCCTCATCAACTTCCACGCAGATCCTTCCCAGATCGCAGAGCTCGACCGAGTCCTGCGCATCAGCGATGCCGTCAAGCGCCACATGATCGTGGCTCGCACGGACAAGGACTAGTCAGCGGAAGGTGGGCCTTGCGCCCGCACAGAGAGGTAGTGAGCAACGTGAGTATTAATAGAGTGAACATCTCGGGCAACCTCACCAGGGACCCGGAGCTTCGTTCCACCGGTGGCGGCACCCAGGTCCTCTCCTTTGGTGTCGCAGTCAACGACCGTCGTCGCAACCAGCAGACCGGCGAGTGGGAGGACGTTCCCAACTACGTCGACTGCGTTGTGTTTGGCGCTCGTGCCGAACCGCTCTCGCGCTACCTCAGCAAGGGCTCCAAGGTCGCTATCGAAGGAAAGCTTCGCTATAGCTCCTGGGAGACCAAGGAAGGTCAGCGTCGTAGCAAGCTCGAGGTCGTCGTGGACGAGGTCGAGTTCCTGTCCAGGAACCAGGGTGCCGCACCACAGCAGCAGGGTGCTCCTGCCCAGCGCTATAACAACGCGCCGCAGCCGTCCCAGCAGGCTCCCTACGCGCCCGCGCCGCAGCCGGCTCCGGCTCAGTATCCTGCCCAGCAGAACTACTCCGCCCCAGCTCCGGCAGCACCGCCTGTCTCTGCGCCCCCCGCAGCAGACGTCTATGATGAGGACATCCCGTTCTAGTAACAGCAAGGGCGGCCATTGGGCCGCCGGTCGAAAGGCAAACCAGACATGGCTCAGCAGCAGAAAAAGCAAGAGTTTCAGCGCCAGCCGCGTCGCAAGTACTGCCAGTTTTGCAAGGAGGAGACCGAGTACATCGACTACAAGGATGTGCAGCTCCTTCGCAAGTTCATGACCGACCGTGGCAAGATCAAGCCCCGTCGCGTCACTGGCGCCTGCACGCAGCACCAGCACGATATCGCGGTTGCCATCAAGCGGGCCCGCGTTATGGCGCTCCTGCCCTACACCGTCCCCGTGGTCTCCAGCCGCGGTGGCCGCAGCCGCGGCTAGGGTGCGGGCGTAAAGAGAACCACTAGGTCATGACGACGGAGAAGCATACAGACGAGCAGACCAGGGCCCTTGCGCTCTGGGACGCATCTAACCCAACGGAGAGCTCGCCCGAACAGGGCGGGATCGTTCCTGCGGGGGACGGTGCACAGGCACCGCGTGGCGGATCGTCGCTCATCGTCGGGCTTGTCATCTGCGCACTTGGCGGAGCCATTGCTGGATACATCCCCATGCTCGGGTGCTTCGCCATTGGCTACGGTGCGGTTATCACGCTTGCAGCGCGTAACCACATGCAGACCCTTGCAACACTTGCCTGTGCGCTCGTGCCAGCGGCGGTCGTTGCTATCGTGGCCGAAGTCGCGACGGCCCCAAGCGTGCTCGTTGCCTGTCTCATAGGCATCGGGACGGCATGGGCCACATCGCGTAGCAAGCTGTCGCTTACGGTTGCGTTCGCGCTTGTTGTATGTGGCACCTTCGCGCTCATCGGCGTAGATGTAATCCAGCTGCAGTCCATGGGCTCCTCCATGGCCGACATGATCACGGACCTTGTGAATGCGTATGCCTCGGGCATTAGCGTTACGTCCGTCTCAGCGGCAACGCAGATTGAGGAACTGCGCGCCATGCTCCAGGTGTACTGGCCTAGCGCGTACCTCTTCGTGGCCCTGATCGAGTTCCTCTGCAGCCTTCTCGGCGCACGAGCGTCAGCAAGACGAGAGGGGTTGGGCGCAACGTTGCCCGCATTCGCCCGCTACGACGTCCCCGTGTGGCTCGTCGGCGTGCTTGTGGCCGACATCCTAGGGCTTACTGCGGTGGGGCTTGTTCCGGCAGCGTACAGCACCGCTGTGAACATGGTCTCCGCTAACGTGCTTGTGGCACTCAGGATTGCGTTTGCAGTCCAGGGCTTTGCCGTCATCGCCTGGATCATTCGGACCAGGCATGTGGGTGCCTTCGCGGGGGCCTGCACCATAATCGCGGGTCTCGTTCTCGAGAACCAGCTTTACGTCATGACCGTCGTGGGGCTTGTCGATGTGTGGAAGAACTTCCGCCACCTTCCTAGGGGCGTGAAGACCACCATCCAGAGCAACACGGATCAAGATCAGAAGTCGGCATAGCCGACTGAACGAAGGAGTGTCCCATGAAAGTCATCCTCTTGGGTGAGCTCCGGGGCAAGGGCGGAGAGGGCGACGTCGTCGACGTAGCCCAGGGCTTCGCGGAGAACTATCTCTTCCGCAACAAGATTGCCCAGCCCGCTACCCCCGGCAACCTTAAGCAGCTCGAGCAGCGTCGCGCCAGCATCGAGAAGCGCGAGGCGGAGCGCATCGCTAACGCCGAGGCCACCAAGGCCATCCTCGACGGGAAGCTCGTGAAGGTCGACGCGAAGATTGGCGAGGAGGGCCAGCTCTTCGGCTCCGTCACCTCTCAGCAGATTGTCGAGGCCGTCAAGGCCCAGCTCGATGTTGAGGTCGATCGCAAGCGCGTCGTCCGCGGCGCCACGATTAAGACCGCCGGCCGTCACGCCGTCGAAATCAACCTCTACCGTGAGGTCAACGCGAAGGTTATCGTCCTCGTAGGCGATGAGCCTGTTGCCGAGGAGCCTGAGCCCGTTGAGTCGACCGAGGCTGTAGAGGCCACTGATGCCACCGAGGCCGCCGAGTAGCCTTAGGGGTTTTCGACCAGGCTGGCCCTCAACTGGGGATTTCAACAACCCCAGCAAGTCAGGAGCATCGGTTGTGGTCCTCGGCGAGTAGTCGCCTAACACAAATTTGCCCCGCATGCACATGCCGCGTGCGGGGCAAACGCCCGAAAAATGCATACGTATGGCTATTCAACTGGGATAATATCAAAAAAGCGGATATTTATACCAAATCAGCTGGATAGCTCCGAACGTAATGAATATTTAAGGCCTTTGCTCCAGAAGGCCTTCTCGGATGTTAACGCACCGCTTGCCAAATTGTTGAAAACGTTGAAAACTCTCAAAGTGCCCGCTCAGAGAGAGGCGTTTTTAACATCACTTGTAGAAGACTGGAGTGCTTTTTCGCTTGCCGCAGGTAGAAGGCTTACGGTCGGCGATTGGTTGGTGATGAACCGCGGATGCTCAATGCGGTAGCATCCAGAGGACGAGAAATAGCGGGCAGAGATGGAGAGGGGTGCAGCACGGTGGCGCAGGACGGGTACGACATCAATCCCACTCAGATGACGGCGACGTCTGATGTTGCGATGCCACAAGACCCCGAGGCCGAATCCTCGATTCTCTCGGCCATGCTCATCTCGCAGGACGTTCTGCAGGAATGTCTCATCGAGTTGGATCCGGATGACTTCTACATCCCCTCAAACCGCAAAATCTACCTAGCCATGCATGAGATGTTCGACCGCAACATGGCAGTGGACACCATCTCTCTTGCGGACTTCCTCAAGAGCCAAGGGGAGCTTGAGCGCGTGGGTGGCAGGCCCTACCTGCTTGACCTTGGCAACAACTCGCTTGCGCTCGTTGGATGGCGGCGTCACGTTGAGATGCTGCGTCGCGACTCCACACTGCGTCGGATGATTTCTGCTGCCGCACAGATCACTGCCTTGGCCTATGATGCCCCCGAGGACACCAAGGAGGTCGTGGACAAGGCCGAGAAGATGCTGCTCGACGTCACTAACAGGGACGTGCGTTCTAGCTACCAATCCATCGATACCATCATGAGCGACCTCTTCGACCAGCTCTCGGACATGTGCGAGAACCAGATCTCCGAGCTGGGAGTGAAGACCGGCTTTCCTACCATCGATTCGAAGCTCCTTGGCTTGCGTCCCGGCCAGATGGTTGTCATCGGTGCCCGCCCTGGCGTTGGTAAGACCTCGTTTGCGCTCAACCTGGCAGTGAACGCAGCGTTCAATGGTGCGTCGGTTGCGTTCTTCTCGCTCGAGATGGGCAAGATCGAGATCGCCCAGCGCTTGCTCTCGGCACAGTCGGGCGTCGGCCTGCAGGAGATTCGCTCGGCGCACATCCAGAACGACCAGTGGCCCGAGCTCATTCGCGGTACCGATGAGCTCTCTGGTCTGGATATCATGGTCGATGATACGCCCGGCACAACCGTCACCGAGATTCGCGCCAAGGCCCGCCGCATGCTCCACGGCAAGAAGCTCGGCCTTGTTGTGGTGGACTACCTGCAACTCCTCTCGCCCCCTGCTGGCATGCGCCGCGCCGACAGCCGTGCCACCGAGGTCTCGGAGATGTCCCGTGGCATCAAAATCATGGCCAAAGACCTCGAATGCCCCGTCATCGCCCTGTCGCAGCTCTCGCGTCGCGTGACCGAGCGCACCGGCAAGCGTCCCGAGCTCTCGGACCTTCGTGAGTCCGGCGCAATCGAGCAGGACGCCGACATCGTCATCCTCCTCGACCGTTCCATGGACGAGGAGGAGGCCGCCCGCGACGACCGTCCGGACATGGGTGTGACCAACTTCATCATCGCGAAGAACCGCTCGGGCGCGCTTGGTGACGTCCCCCTCACCTTCGTGGGCAACAAGACCAAGTTCCTCGAAGTCACAACCCGTTACGACTGATATGTAGATAGACTTGTCAAGTGGCAAAGGTGGGCCAGCCTCCGACTT
>NZ_DBHHPX010000041.1:0-19067 GCF_057241865.1 Tractidigestivibacter sp. | reverse complement strand
GTCGGGCACCTCTTCCTCCCTCCCTCTCAGCAGGCCGCAGCCCGCGAGGCCGAGGATACCCCCGGCAAGCCCCAGGGATGCGGCCAGCAGGCTTCTCCTCGTTACCATAAGCGGCCTCACCTCGACCAGGTGACGGTGAGCCCGTCGCCATCTTCCTCAACGCTAATGCCGTCCCCCGCGAGGGCGTTTCTTGCTGCCTCTTGCAGACCCTTGTCCTCGAAGTCTAGGGTCGCAGTAACGGACAGTTCTTCCCTCGTGTAGCCACTCTGCTTGCTACCATCAGGGTTCCTTGGAACAATTTTGGAATCGAAGGTCCAGTTACCCTTGCCCGCATCACGATCGATAGAATAGCGGCCACCAGTGTTCACCGTGATATGGATGTTCGGCACATCGCTCCCCTCCGCCGACTCATACGTCGTGAAGATGCTCTTGGTCTGCCGTGCGCTGAGCACGTCAAGGTTATCCCTGATGTCTTGTGGTGTCATGACCAGGTACTCGTCACTGGGGGACGTCGGGGCATCACGTGTATAGACGGCGACCTCCCCGCCATAGGCAATGCCCGCGCCATATGTGCCATCCCAGGTCTGGATGCGATACTCCTTGCCGTCGTAGATGAATGTCGTGATGTCGGTGTCGAGGTCCATTCCCAGAAACGGCCCAAAGAACTCGATCCAGTCCCCGTAGCCACTCTTGTGCTGGATGCTCGTCCGCATGTCCTTGCCGTAGAAGATGCCGTCATCAGTCGTGAACGCAAGGTATTGGGTCAGCGGGTTCTCGTCGTTGCCATCAACCATATTTGAGAAGTCCTCGACGCGCGAGATGATGTCCTGCACGCTAAACTGTCCAGCCAAAGCACCTATTGCGCTCTGCATGGCAGAGTTCTCCATCGACAGCATCTGCGGACCATCCTTTATGGCCAGGTAGAGCAGGGCATAGCGCTCGTCAGCGGTGAGACGCCCAATCTCCGTGGGTGCACCATCCCCAAAAAGACTCTGCCTGACGATGTCCAGAAGTTCGCCGAGGCGTGCCTCCATGCCAGGGCGCACGCCCGTGATGTTTCCGTCATCGTCTAGCGTGAAGTAGCGCTCGAGTACCGCACGGTTGTGGCGGCGTTGCCACTCCTCATCAAGCTGAGGCACCCACGACAAGTCAAGCCCCGATATGTCAAACGCACCCGTCACAGGGTCGCGGCTCACAGAAGCCAAGGCGTCCTGCTGGCGCTGGAGGGAGCCTGTGTATGCAGAGCTCGCGGCATAGATGCTGCCGTCACCCAGGTACTCCAGCGCAAGGTCGAGACGTCTCTGCAGCTCGTCGGCCTGGCCCATGACCATGTTCGCAAACCCCCTGAGACCGTCGGCAAGGAGCGGGACAGCACCCGACAGGTCATCTGCCTGCCCGTACAAAGTGTTTGCCCAGGACCTTCGCTGGGCCACAGAGTCCGCAAGCGCATCGGTGTCGACCACAGGACCAAGCGGCAGGAGCTTCTCGCTCACCTGTCCCATGTCAGTATATATGTCCTGCACGAAGGCAAGCAGGAAGTCGCTCTGCAAAGCCATGGCGGGCATCCTCACCTGGCTCAGGTAGTCGCGCATGCTCTGGTAAGCGGCAGAATCGCCCGCAGAGGTGTCGTCTATGACCTCCTGTAGGGCCGACATCTGAAGGCTCGCCTCGTCACAGGCACCGTTTGCCGCCAGTGAGTTGCTTCTCAGGTCAACCATGAGAGTGCCCACGTTTGACCTCATTGCCAGTCACCTCTTCCCTCGTCCGTCTCGCGCACGGCGCGCATGTAGGCCTCCTCCTCCGCATCCATATGGCTTCTGACTGTGCGCAGCTCATGCTCCAAGCTCTCCTGCGTCTCTTCCTCCGCGTGGCCAAGACGCTGGACTCCCCGCAAAATCTCATCGGACATCTGGAAAACCAGCGCGTTGCCCTCCGGAAATGCGGCAGCGTCTGCCGCCTCTATCGCACCCGCAGTCATGCGCAAGGCACCCATGGCATCTTGCACGTCTCGCTCGCTCTGGCCAAGCGAGCTCTCACGCTCCTCCAGCCTGAGCATGGTTCGCTCGTGTCTCCGACGAAGCTCGTCAAGCCTGTCATCGGATACGCTCATGACGAGACTCCCGAGATGCCGCTCTCGAGCATTCTCGCGATATCCGCATCTGCCTCTTGGAAGGAGAGCCCCATCTGGCCGATGGCCTGCGCGTCTGCCTTGACGGCCGCCACGTACGCGGCGGCCGCCGAGGCGTAGCCTTGCCATGCGTTGTCGCATTGCGCCGGCGGCGTGCCGTCGGAGTCCTCCGCGCAACTCGAGAACTTGGCATCACCGTACGAGCCAACGCTGGTTTCCAGGCCCGTTGCGTCGGCAAGGGTCTGTGCAACATTCGAGACTATCGAACCCACGTCTGCCATGGTCTCTCCCCCGGTATCGGGTGTACGCGACGCACATCGCTCGGTCAAGCTCTGTGGCAGTTTCCTTATGACAGCATTCTTTTCACATGTCGACTGGCTTGTCAAGCAGCAAGACTGGATGGCGAGTACGTACAGGGCATAGGCTGGCCAGACCGACGTCGGAGAGGGGCCGCGGGGTGCTCAAGATCCATCTGATGCCTCTTCTGGGCACCCGATTCGCATCTAGCATGTGCCTGCACGGCATTGAGTAGCCTACAATGGAGCGCACAGCATGCTGGAGATAATGCCATACCTACAGAAGAGGTGCATGACGGCATGAGCCATGGCAAGGAGTCCGTAATGACATGGGACCGTCTTCTCTCTGAGGACGGACGTGACGTTCGTCCCAAGGGCGCAGAGGGAAAGTGGCGCGAGATGATCAAGCTGTCACAGCCAGAGAATGACTACCAGCATGTTGTCACCTCGTCCATCGTGCGAGCCCTCCAGGACAAGACCCAGATGTTCTCCATGGACAACTCGGCGCAGGTGCGCACGAGGCTGACGCACTCCATCGAGGTTGACGCCATCGCACGGAGGCTCATCCCAGCGGTCTTGAACATTCTCAAGGACTATCAGGACACGGGCAAGTATAAGAAAGGCCATTTTCTCAAGCAATACTTCATCGACGATGGTGACAACGACGGCTACAAGAGAATCGATGCCATGCAGCGAACGCTTGAGACCGCAGGCCTCCTGCATGACCTGGGCAATCCGCCCTTTGGCCATGAAGGCGAAAGGTGCCTCTCGGAACGAATCAGGAAATGGTGCAGCGATCACGCAGGGCTGCTCACCCCTGATGAGATCAAGGACCTGGGCAACGTCGAGGGCAATTCGCAGGCGCTCCGCTTTCTCATACATCCCAACCCGGCAATGGACATCGCACTCGCAAACCCGACCTATGCGCTGTTGGCAACGATGACCAAATACACGGTGAGTAGCAAGGACTGGACTGAGGAATACAAAGGCAGCGAGGTGGTCTGGAGACACAAGCCGGGGCATTACCTCAGCGAGCACGAGGCGTGCGAGGACATGGGCACGAAGCTTGGCCTCATCCGGAGCGTGGATGGACCGCACGAGTATTGCCGCCATCCCCTGGCCTACCTCCTAGAGGCTTCCGATGACATCGCCTACCTCACGGCCGACCTCGAAGACGCGTATGCGATGGGGCTCGTCAAAGACGAGCACATAGCCGACATGTGGCAGCAGCTCAAACCAGACTACGAGCGTAACAAAGCCGAGGGGAAGCCTCGACTGAATGGGTGCATGGAAAACGTGAAAGAGTTGACTGACAAGCTGGGCACGTATGGTGATGATGACTTTGACGGGAAGCTCCTCTATATTCACCAGTGGATCTTCCAGATGAGAGACTCGCTGGTCTATAGTGCCGCCCAGGCGTTCAGCTACCATCTCGACGAGATCATAGGGGGCAGCTATCGCAGCGAGCTTCTGGAGACCTCAGAGCTATCCAGGCACGTGGTAGAGGTCCTGCACGACGTCATGGAAAGAAACGTCTATAAGAACACCGAAATCGTCAGGCAGCGTGAGAGGGGGACACATGCCCTGGGGCTCATATTTGAGCGGTTTACCAGCTGCGTTGACGATAGCACGGGTGAGGCCAGGCTGACCGAGGGCACGCACATTCCGCGTACGCTCAAATCCTATCTCGATAACACCAGGAAGGGCGCAGACCTTGACGATGGCCTTTCACCTGCCTACCATACCCTACGCACGGTGCTCGACTACCTCTGCTCGCTGACAGACAGGCGGGTACTCGAGCTGTACGATGCCTACCAGGCCTACGACAAGGTGGAGGCCTTGTAGCGACAGGTTGCAGTTGTCTTATAGAACAGACCGTCACGAAGCGTCTTGACCCGAAGTTTATTCCCACTCGATAGTCACTACTTGGGGACACCGGCTAAAGTGCGCGTTTTTCGTCGTCTCGCGCGACGTTTGCCCAGTTGGCAATCTCCCGAAGTGCGTTAAACGCGCACTTTAGCCGGTGTCCCCAAGTCACGGCTGCCCTCGCCGCGCGTGAACGCCACCCCCTCACACACCGCGCGCTCTATGCCTCAATCAGGTATTTCAAAAGTGCACTCCCCGTGTGCCCGACACCCGTCATACCCATCTCCGCATCATCCCTCGCCTAGAAATTGCATTGCTGTCTTGCAGAATCCTTCGGGGTGAACTACCACCAGCTGCGCGTGCGCGTACCCCTTCAGCTCCCGGAAGCGTGTCTGCGAAAACGTCTTCCTCACGCAATCGATATCGGCCCTTCTCGCCTTTGTTTCGCTGGTTCCATACCAGTACTCAGTACTCGATTTCCGTATCCAGGCGCGAAATCGGATTCGGCATCTCGTAGTTGTTTGCAGACCAGAAGACGTTGTAATTCGTTCTCGCGGAAAAGTGATGCTTCTCAAAGTCGTAGACCCATCTGTAGAAGTCCTCCTGCTCCCAGCCATCCTGTGTCCACTGGCTTGGTAGGCTCACCTTTCTCATCATGCCCATGTTCGTGGTGCCGAAGAGGACCAGACAGAAGATACATGGCCGTAGCACCACCCATGGATACCCCATAGAGGGCGTCGAGGCGACGGACGCCATGCGTCCTCAGGTAAGCAACTGCCTTCTTTGCATAGTCCTCCACACTGATGAAGGTCATGTCCCCAGAAGGGTCATGCCCGTCCGCTGCGGCAAGGCAGATATTAGTGTCCGGCCAAGGCCCTTGCCGGCGCTTTGAACACCCAAGCCGGTTCGGCCGCACACTGGAACATCGACAGGGTCTTTGCATGCTCTTGTCCAAACTCGCAAACCCTCATCTTGGCTTCATCATGAATCATATTTGATACGACTAACTTTAGGCGTCACGGCGCTGCCGTGCTGCCTCACCACCACCCCCAAGCGTCAAATGTCCTCGCGATGCGGCAGGGGAAACGTCAAAGCACCTGTGCCAAGAAGCCCAAGAGTAGGCATACCGGCAGCTCCTCACTGTCGTAGAGCCCCGCGCCCCACCTCCACATGGCCAGAATCGTCGACGCAAGCCTCTCGCCTCGTACGGGTGAGAGAGTACTTCACCTTGGGCGGTACCTGGGGATACATCTCGAGGTGCATGATGCCGTCAGCCTCCAGCTCCTTGAGCTGCTGCGAGAGCATTTTTGGGCTTGCCCTTGGCACACGACACGCTAGCTCCGAGTAGCGCAGCATCCTTCCCACCAGCCTAAAGCAGATGAGCACCTTATACTTTCCGCCCAAAACCGTCATGACCGCCCCCACGGGGCACTCAAGCGAGGCGAGCTAGTCTCCGTTCACATCAGGCGCATGGCATGCGGACGGAAGCGAGAGAATGAGTGGGATCTAGGACGACCAGGGTTTCGCGCGGGACGTCGATGACGCCCCTGACCCTCTTGCTGCGTGAGGCCTTCTTGACTTTCTCGCAACGTGAGGCCCCATGATGTCTGCGGAGGTGCGAGATGGACGAGACGAGACCGACGAGAAAGCGCTACAGCGTGGGGCAATTGGCCCAGATGGCAAGCGTGAGTGCACGCACGCTTCGCCATTACGAGGACATGGGGCTCCTCGAGCCCGCCCGGGCGGAGAACGGGCACCCGCAGGTACGGACCTGGCGACGCGAGGCTCCTGTCGCAGACGCTCGCAATGTGCACCTGCAACCCGCCCCCATATCTGTAGCGCTCAGAAATTAGGTTGGCGTACCGGACGACCCGTCGAGCAGAGAGTCCACCGGGTCAAAGCCCAGCTTTCTGCAAAGGACCGTAGCCCCCTTCTGGGTCGGCACAATTCGCCAATTCCCGTCAGACGTCCTGCAGGCCTCGACCCTCCCAACGCCTCGAGGGGCGCGCCGTCCTCGAGATGGGTGGCGCCCTCCCTCGGGGTGATCGCGTGCGTCCGTCGCGGGCCAGTGCGCCGTCACTGCGGGATCAGCCGGCTCCCTCCTGTGAGCCAGGCTGACCATCGAGGAGCTCGGGCTGTACCCCCGCGAGGAAAGCCAAACCACGGAACGGAGCCCGAAACAGGACGCAGGCCCTAGGGTTGCACGGCAAGGGGCTTCGTCCACTCGAGGGAGTAGCGCCAGTAAAGACGCCTCCTGACAAGTGCGCCGGGGAGTCGCTCGCCCGCAACGGCGCGAATCTCGTCCAGGGACTCACAGGGCCGGGCAACCCTCATCCCCCGGTAGGTACCCTCGCGGTGGAGCCATCCGGACACCCTCGCGGGGACGACCATGAGAGCGGAGAGCAGCCAGTCTGCAATGGTCTTGTTCGCTGACAGTCCGACGACGAGCAGCCTGCCGCCGGGCCGCAGCAGCTCCGCCATCCGAACGAGCGCCGTCTCGAGCGGCATGTGGTGCAGGCACGCGACGCAGGTTATGGTATCGAATTCCTCCGGGGCAAGATCCTGGGCAGCCATGAAGTCGCCGCAGATGACGGTGCCGCTGCCTGCGACCCTGCCGGCGGCCGTCCGCGCGGTGGCGGGGTCCGCCTCCACCCCCACGATGTGCCTGCAGACTCCGGCCAGAAGCTCCAGGAGCGCCCCATCCCCGCAACCCACGTCGAGGGCAACTCCGCCCCTCAGTGCGGCGTCCGAAACCAGCTCGGGGTAGTACGCGGAGTTGTGATTCCAGCAGCAGCCGGCACTCGCCGTCCGCCTCGATGATATGTGCGCTCGCCCGCCCATGCCTCCTCGATCCCGCCGGGCCATGACTGCCACGAGACAGATATGTAGATAGTTGATGTTTACCATCACGCTGCTCTGCCTAATACTATCTCGTTCGTCTCGTACCGTACCGTAAGAATCATTTCCGGATCAGGGGGGCTGAGCAATCTATGGACGAAATGGGGACGTGGAACTCTCCCCTGAAACGCCCCTAGCGCTCCGGCAGGTACCTCTCAACCTCATCGGGAGTCAACCTCCGCACCTGCGTGCCCGCATACTCCCTGTACTCGTCGACGATGAAGGCGGGAGACAGGGACGCGCGCGCCTTGCCCCTGTTCCTCCTCAGGTAGAGCCGCAGGTCCTCGGCATCGGCGAAGATCTTGTATGAGAGCCTGCCGCTCTCGCTTCTCATCTCGTAGATACCGCATGGCCTCTTCATGCTGTAGTCGGCGGTGCGCAGGTACAGCTTCGCAATCTCCAACGATTTGAAGGGAAAGTTCCATCGCTGCAGCCCGCGCTTAGGGTCGTGCTCGATGCAGATGCATCTGCCGCAGGTGCCGCAGATGTACTGCGTGTGGTTCTCCAAGCAGTCCTGCGGGTTCAGCAGCGGGGTCGCCCTGCTTTCGTCCGCATAGCACTCCACGCACATCTGGGTGGCCTCCCCTCGGCTCCTCCCCATGCACCGCCCATCGCATCTCCATCAGCTTGCGTGAATAAACTGTCCCCGTCAACAGCCGCCATAGGGTTGGAGCACAGCGTTCGTCAGATAGGCCTGGCAATTTCGCAAAGGCCGTCAACAGCGCCTGCCTACGGCCGGGAGGCGTCCCACTCGTTCCACGTGATGCAGGTGAGGTGCTCGGTCCTGAGGAGACCCTCAATCTGGCAGGGGGCGTTCTCCGCCGTGTGGTGGTAGCGGAAGCCGCACTTCTCCTGCACGCGTCTCGACTTATCGTTGCCGTCGAAGTATCCGCACCACATCCTCTCGAGCCCAAGATCCTCGAAGCCGTGGCGCATGATCTCGCGCGTGGCCTCAGGGATGAGCCCCTGCCCCCAGTACGGGACGCCGATCCAGTAGCCAATCTCTCCTTCGGTATCCGGGATGTCGATGTTGCTCGCCCCGCCGACCATGAGCCCGATGCTGCCGACCGGGCGTCCCGCCTCCTTGAGGACCACGGCGTAGCTCTCCGGCACGGAGAGCACGCTCCGTATGACCTCCCGGCTGTCCTCCACGCTCGTGTGGACGGGCCAGCCTGCGATGGGGCCCACGTCGGGATGGCTCGCGTACTGGTACAGGTCCTCCGCGTCCCTCTCGTCCCATGGCCTGAGGAGGAGCCTCTCGGTCTCGAACGTCATATCGGCCTTCCGCCGGATCGTCTGCTCGGGCGATTGTAGCACGCGGAGTGGGGAGCGGATTCTTGACCACTCTCCTATGCGAGCAGCACCAGCTCATTGCACGAGAAACCTGAACGCCAGCTTGTGGACCTGCCTTGCCTCCCTCGAGGCCAGGTCCCATGTGGCAAGCTCCGCACCGACTAGGTCGGGATATTTCTTGCTGATGTCCCTCAAGGCGTTGCCAACGGACCTCCTGACGTAGTCGCTCGCATCCTCCCTGAGCGCGGAGAGCCTGCGCACGGTCTCCTCGGGGCGGTCTTTGAAGTAGTCCCTTCCCGTCCAGACTCTCAGGCCCTCCGTCACTGCGCGTCTCACGTTGGGTTCGTCCGATGACAGCCACTCGTCGATCACGGGTAGGGCGCGCTCGTAGCCCACGTCGTGGCAGTATCGGTCAAAGGACTTGGCCAATATCTCCTGAACCCTCCAGTCCCCATCGCGGGAGGCCACGCCTCTGAGGGCATGCAGGGCTTGCCCGTCTCCTGCCGCAAGGTAGCCGAGCAGGAACACCCCGTACATCCTCACCTGCACGGTCTTCGACCCACCTGCCTCGGCGGCCAGCTCGGCGACGGTCCGGGCATCGTGGGACGCGAAGTCATCGAGGGCGCACCTCTCGATCTCCTTGAAACCATGCTCAACCTTTGCGAGCCCGACTGCGAGCTCTTCGATCCTGGGGTTCATTCTGATTCCCTCCCCCTGCAGCGTCAGCAAAGGCCGTGCTCGGCGGCGAAGCCCTCGATTGCCCGCACGAACGCGCGCGGCCTGAACGCGTGGATGACGCGTTTGGCGGGCATCCTCACGTAGCCCGCATGCGGCACGAGCTCCGCGATGCGCCGCGCATCGTCGTCGTCCATGGCTCCCACCAGGCCGTACCTCTCGTAGCGGCGCCAGTCCGCGTGCATCACCGGCAGGGGGACGCCCACCTGCCGCAGGGCGGCCTCGTGGCCGAAGCCCTCGCAGGCGCGCCCGTCGACGAACGCCCGCGCGAAGTCGGGGCCGAAGGTCTTGAGCGACTGGAACTGCCGCTTCAGGACCTCCGGGAGGTGCCGCTGGCCGAGCGCCACGGGGCTGCGGGGGCGGCGCCGCCCGGTCTACCCGGGCTCCCTGGAGACGAACGCCGCGAACCGGTCCGGCACCCCCTTGGCGCGCGCGTCGGACACCGGCATGACCTGCCCCCCGAGGTAGTCGGCCAGGCCGCGGCCGCCGACGTCGCCGATGGCCCCCACGAGGCGTTCGAGGCCCTCGCAGGTGAACCTGCCGCGCCCCTCGAAGCGGGGCATCTCGACGCAGAAGGCCGGGGCGTCCCCCAGCACCAGCGCCCTTGCCCGGCGCGCGGCGCGGCTGGCGCACCACAGGCCCATGATGCCGCCCGACGAGTTGCCGGAGGCGATCGCCGGCCCGCGCACGACGCCCTCGACGAGCTCCGCAGCGTCACCGCCCACCGAGTTCCAGGCGCAGCCCCCCGGCGCCCAGCTGCTCCGCCCGTGGCCGCGGACCTCGACCGCGAGCACGCGGAACGACCGGGACGGCGGGGCGAGCGCCTTCTCGTAGGCCTGCCATATGCCCACCTGGGCGGGGACGGGCACGAGCGGCGCGCCGTTGTCGGGCCCCTCCACGTGGTCCATGCCCATGTGGGACAGGGGGGGCGCTCGCCTGCCCGAAGCCCGCGCGCCTGAGCGCCCCGCCGACGTCGGGGGGGCTTCCACCCTCGTGGGGGTTGCGGTGTGCGGCAGTCGCCTCCATAGGGGGATGGCAGCAAGGGAGCCGCACCGCGTCATCCCTCCGGGGCGCTCGGCCTCGCTGCCTTGCCTCGTTACTCGAGCAGATGCTTGCGTATCTGCTTAAGGAAGTTCTTCTTGAACGACGTGCTGCCGCCGAAGAAGGTCTCGTCGGTGGACGTCACCTCTTTGTGCCCACTTGGTCGTGCTCGCCGCAGAGTTCCTCGATTCCATGTTCGTCACATGTCCAAGCTGTTCGGGTCAAGGAGGAAGTCGAAGAGCCCCATGGTCAGCACGCCGGCATTGTCCATATAGGGCCTCACGACATCCTTCACGACGACGATCTTCTTGAAGCTGTCGTCAATCAGGCGCAGGGATCGCTTCTCCTGCTCCCGCTTCTCGTCGGTGTCCATGTTGAAGGCGGACTGGATGTAATAGCGCCGAAAGCCCCTGTTCGCTACGAAGTCAACCTCGTAGCGGGTCCGCTCGTCTTTCCCGTTGATCCTTCGGCGGCGCTCTACGACGCCGACGTCGACGCCGTACCCCCGCATACGGAGCTCGTTGAAGATGACGTTCTCCATGAGGTGGCTCTCCTCGACCTGCCTGAAGCCCAAGCGCGCGTTGCGCAACCCGACATCCTCGTAGTAGTACTTCTTGGGCGTCCCGATGTACCTGCGCCCCTTAATGTCATACCGCACGGCCTCGGTCACGAGGAACGCATCCTCGAGATAGCCCACGAAGCGCTTCACCGTGGCCTCGTCGATGCTCGATTGCAGCACCGATCCGAAAGTGGCGGCAATCTTGTGGGGATTCGTAAGCAAGCCCACGGACGAGGCCAGGATATCGACGACGTCCTCGAGCTCCTGGGTCTTGGAAACATGATTGCGCGCAATCACGTCGTTGAGGTACACCTCGTCGAACAGCCGGGAGAGGTAGGAGGCCTTCTGCTCGTCGGTGGGCATCGACGCCAAAAGCGGCATGCCCCCGTATAGCATGTACTCGGCCCAAGCTTGGTAGCGGTCGCCATCGTAGTTCTGCATGAACTCGGAGAATGATAGCGGCATCACGTGAATCTCGTCCCCGCGGCCGCGAAACTCTGTCATGACGTCTTTGGAGAGGAAGCGCGAGTTGCTGCCGGTGACGTACACGTCAACGTTGCGGCGATGTAGGAGGCCGTTCAAGACATCGTAGATGCCGAGCGGGGCCTTGCTCTTGCCGCGCAGCTCTTCCTCGCTTATCGTATACTGCACTTCGTCCAAGAGGACGTAGTAGGGTCCTTCGTCATCACCGATGCGATTGGCAAGGTATCTGTCGAGCTCGTCGGGATCGCGGTAGCGGGCATTCTCCCGCACGTCGAGAGCGAGCTCGATGATATGGGCGTCGTCAATCCCCGATTCCTTCAAGAATCTCCTGAATAGCGTGAACAGCAGGTATGTCTTGCCGCACCTTCGAACACCGGTGATGACCTTCACCATCCCGTTGCCCATCCGCAGCTTCAGGTTGTCGATGTATGTATCGCGCGAAGCCTCCATGCGCCCTCCTAACGACGGACTGATTATTCCATAAATATGTCGTAAGCGTCAATAATCTGGAATACATCAATGCCCAGATGTAGAGATGGACGCAACCAAAGCTAACGGAAATTACCGATATCCGCCAAGACATGCTTAAAGACAACCTGCTCATGCTGAGGGACATCCACGGCTTCTCGCAGGAAGAGATCGCGGGCAAGATAGGCATCTCCCGCCAGGCGTACGCCAAGTGGGAGAGCGGCGCCACCATCCCCGACGTCGAGAAGTGCGCGCGGCTTGCGCACGTGTACGGCACCACGGTGGACGCCCTGCTGAGGGCCGAGGAGATGGACGACGGCCGCATGCTGCTCCCCGCGCCGAGGGGCAAGAACATATGGGGCACCGTACGCGTGAACGAGCACGGTCAGATCGTCATCCCGAAGGAGGAGGCACGCGAACACTTCGCCTTCGCGCGGGCCAGAGGCTCGTCCTGCTGAGCGAGGAGGACGAGGGGTTCGCCCTGGTCCCTGTCGAAATCTTCGAGCGGAAGATCGAACTCGTGAATCAGGCTTTGTCCCCTGTCGGCGAGTGACGTACGGCGAGGGCCGCCGGGCGGAGGGTTCCCGCTACTTGCCCCTGTGCTTCCGCTTGCGCTTCTCCCGTCTCCGCTCGAAGCGCTCCAGCCTCTCCTGCTCGCGTTGCTCGCGGGCACCGGCCTTGCGCTGCTGGGCCTGTGCCTCGCGTTCCTCCGACAGCGCCTGCTGGGCCTTCGTGGACGGGCCTCTCTGCTTGAGTGCCTGCGAGACCTCGCGCTGACGGCGTTTGGGGTTCGACGAGGCTTTCGGCGCGCATTCGTGCGCAATCGGCTCAGTGAAGCGAAGATCGTTCCACCCCTCGCACACGAGCTGCTGAATCTCTTCTGCAGAGGGTTCGGCGCCGAACACGACGCGACATGCGCTGAGCCGTCCGCCCTCGACGCGCTCGAACATCCCCACCCAGAACCGGCCGTCGTGATAGACGGTCAGGGTGGAGGATACCCTAACTTCCCGCATGGCGATTTCCTCCTTTATGTAGATGCCACGCGGAGAAGGGACAACCAAGGAGGCAGGTTACTGGCGCCCGGGCGGGTGCACCCCGACTACCCGACGGGGTCGTGTTTTCATCTCCGACTTCCAAACGTTACCACTGACGGCTCGTTTTCGAAAGCAGGGCAGTACACCGAGCGCAACTCCACAGCAAAGGAAGGCCGGCCGTCTTCCGGAAGAGGGGCAGACTCGCATACGATATGGTAGACGATTGCAAGCAGTGCTGCATGAGCCGTCCGTGCAGAGCATCTCTGCAGATACAGCGGCAACAGGGCCTGATCGTTGGAATGATAGGCATATGCCCAACGCGAGCGTCGCGTACGCGCATATATTTTGCCTTTGGGCTGGCATTGGCAGCGCTCAGCACCGCAGCGGACATGTACCTTCTAGTAAGCTTTTTGTCGGTAGTCCAGTCGTGACGCGACATGCCGTTTCGACGCAAACCGGCTCGCAAAAACCATTGTGATACACTTTTAGCCATGGAACGCACAAGAGCCATCCATATCAGCCTGCACGTTGCCGCCTGCACCCTTGTCGCGCTCCTGCTCTGCACCTGCCTTGCGGGATGCGAGAGCACGGGTATGGGCGAGTTTGGCTCCTCAAGCGACACGTCGGCCCTCTGGAACCGACAGGCCCCAGAAGGGGGCGGCGCCATCCGCGTTACTGGCGACAGCTCCTCTTGGTTCTGGAAAACCTACCAGTTCGATGCCGACGGCAGGCTCGTCGCGAAAGAGAGCTTCAGCCCTGAGGGAGGCACGTGGTCGATTGCGAACTACCACTACGACAGCCAGGGAAGGCTCTCTTCGGTTACCGGCTCATGCGAGGGAGGCGGACCGAACACGACAAGGTTGTTCGAGACCACTTACAGCTATCGCGATGACGGCAGCTTCGACGTTTTCCGTCGCGATGGCGGCGCGCTGTCCATGACGAAGAGCTACGACGCCTCCGGGAGGATCGTCGAATCGCGTTCCTTCTTCTCCTCCAGCGACCGCGAGGACCGCCAGACCTTCGAGTACGACGACCAGGGCCGCCAGACGGCGCACTGGTACTTCAATAACGACGAGGTCAACTGGAACAGCTCCCAAACGTACGAGTACGGTACCGACGACCAGGGCGACTTCAAGCGTATCTACTATTACGACGCGGACACGCAGCAACCGTACCTCTGCTTCACGGAATGGCTCGACTCCGAGGGGCGCCCGGTCAAGTCGGCAGATTCGACGTTGCAAGACGACGGGACTTGGGCCCTCGACGGCTCGTCCATCGAGACCAGCACATACAGCGAGACGACCGAGTACTACCCCGGCACGGCCACCATGTCCTCGAAGACGAAGGTGCGCGACTCGAGCGACCCGTCGAACTCGTCCGTGTACACGACCGCCTACGACGAGCGGGGGTTCCCCGTCTCGCACACGCAGACGGCCTACGGCGAGACCCACGTCACATCGGCCGAGTACAAGGGCAACGTGCCCGCAGGGTTCTTGGACGATGACTTGGACGCCTCCGAGACTCCCTGGTCCTAGGTCGCCGGCGGGCTTCCCCTAATCGCGCCGCGCCTCCGCGTATTACTTGACTACGCCGACGAAGAAGCGGTCGCCCTCGGCTATAGCGGTTACCGTTCGATCGGACTCGACGACCCCGCCCAAGCTGACGAGCTTGAAATTCAGGTAATCGTCGGGGTCCCAGCGGTACACGCCCGCCGGGGAATCGTCTACCTTCATCGCGCATGTGATGCCCTGCACCCAATCGGAAACATGCGCGATGTAGAGCGCTCCCGACACGGACACGCTGGGCGGTCGGTCCATGCCGATGGCACGCCCCTTTTCGTCGTTCGCCTCGGGCAGATTATCCGCGTTCTCCTGAAGCTCGTTTTTCAGTTGCTCCGCGGTTACGGGCGATTCCTCGAGCGTCACGTCCCCGTCCTGCAGGTCGATTGAATCGGTGTTCGAGCACGCCATAACGTAGATGCCCGGTGCGGCCTCGATGAAATGCTGGACGACCCAGGTACGCTCCCCTTCCGTATCGTCCATCGTGGCGATTGCGCTGTCGTCCTCCGGGTTGCCGCTATAGCCGTTCGCAGGCATGGCGCCATCGGGGAGCGCGGCGGCATCGCGCACCATCACATGCACGTCGCATTCCCCAAAGCTCGCCTCTAGACTGTCGGCAAGGTTTTCGGCGCGAGCGCGAGCTCGCCTGCCACCGAGCCGGCAAGGATCCATATGCCGCCTGAGATAAAGAGGACGGACAGGGTGTAAACCATACAGCACCAGAGTCCCCACACAAGGCGACCTGAGGTATCCCGCGCCCATGCGTCCGGCGAGGCGCAGCATCGATAGGAACGCGTGCGGCGTGCGGCGTTCACGCGTTCTGCCAAAAAGCGCGAAAGCTGCGTGCGGCCCTCTTCGTCCAGCTCTGACGCGTCAGCGCAGACGTCGGAGAGATGGGGCAGACCTACGACCGTCGAGCTTCCTGAGGCGTACTTGTCAGCCGACAAGCAGGAGAACCCTCCGTTGGATGCTCGGTCCGTGCTCAGGCGAAGAGAGCTCACAATGCCGTTCTATAGGGTCGTATCGGTGGCCGCCTCAGGCTCCTTTTCCTGCGCAGCCAGCCATTCCGAGGACTGTCGGGCCATATAGCAGTCCCCGCCGTTCTCGGCAACGAACGTGTAGCCCTCGCGCGCGGCCGCGATATCGCCGCGAGCCTCAGCGAGCTGGGCGCGGCAGTGCTCCATGCTCACCTTCTGCTGCTGGGTGAGGCTGAGGGCGCTCATCGCCCCCAGAAGCTCGTTGCAGCGCTGCCATTCCCCGTCCCCCAAAGCAATGTCGAAGTCGATCCACGCGACGATCAGGTCGGCGGTCCTGCGCGCTGGAGCCGAGACGCGTCCGCCCGAGCAAAGGGCGACAACCCGCCCGCGAACATTTGCCTGCTCGTCTCGGTCGTGGCGATGCCTGGCTACAACTGCGCGCACGTTGCATGCCGAAAGCCTGTTGGACATGCTCAATTTTGGGGTGGATTCCACCTTGTCCACCCATTGCAAGGCGATGTCGTCGTAGCCGAGCTGCGCCGAGCACATGGCGTAGAGCACCTCGTAAATCGGCGCCTCGCGCCGCCCTTTGCGCTTCTCCATCAAAAGCGACGCTACCTCGAGCATCTTTTGGGCGTTGCAGTCCGTGGACAGGATGTCCAAAAGCCCACGGAAGTTGCGCGTGTTGAGAATGAGAGAGGCAAACGACACGATCGCGCACAGCACCAGGTACGAGACAATAGCCTCGATGCTCGGCTCCTGCTGGATGATGGAGGCCGCACAGACAATCAAAACGAAGAAGATGACGAACCCAATGCGACGGTGCCTAGCGAGAAACTTTCGCACGGCTTCCTGCGCACTCATGTCCGCATAATGTGATTTGACATGAAGCGTTTCAGGTCGTTTCGACATAGCATTCCTTCCAAATCGGTAGAGGGAATCTCGTCTGCGTATGTCGCAGACGCTCTTAACCGTCCGTGCCGACGTGGTATACGAGTACGATTCTTGGCCTAGCAACCAACGAGGTTATCGTACCACCCCTCCATTTGCGTCCTGCGTTACGCGAAGGCGTGATGGATTGACGCATACCTTGCCCGACTGCACATGCGCGAGATAAAGGGTCGTCTGGGGGTACGGCAGCGAAAGCGTGCGGGCGCTTAGACGCTTAAGCATTTCGGCAGGTCAAGGGCGTGCAAAAGACTTTCTGCACGCGTGGGGGTGCTCGATACGGAGCGTTCCAAAGACATTTGATGGTAGCATTGCCCCAACGGACGCATCCTTTGATTGTCGAAAGGGGGAGCATGGAGCTCGCATCGCAGATACGCCGGCTCAGGAACGAGAGGAACCTGTCCCAGGACGACTTGGCGCAGGTGACATACGTCTCGCGCCAGACGGTCTCGAACTGGGAGAGGGACCGGACCTACCCGGACGTGCACAGCCCGCTCCTGCTCTCCGAACTCTTCGACACGACCGTTGACGAACTGATCAAGGGAGACGTCACGAGGATGGAAGAGCTGCTGGAAAGCAAGGAGCCCTACAAGCGTATGACCAGGTTGGTGACGGGCGGCACCGCCTTCCTTTTGGGAGGGGTCGCCCTGTTGGCCCTGGGGCTGTACCGATTCGGCTGGGGGACGGTCCCCTCCTACATCATCTTCGCCCTCATGGGCGGCATGGGCCTCGCCCTTGCGCGCCAGGTCGATCTCATGAAGAGAAGGTACGACCTGGCCGCGTATCGGGAGATCGTCGCCTTCTCCAAGGGCGAGCCGATCGATCGCGACGAGCCCGAGGAGGGCTTCGCGCGCGTGCACCCTTTTGCCATGAGGGCTTTCTATGCGGTGGCCTCTGCGGCCGTCGGGCTCGTCGTGGCGCTCCTGCCCATCCTGATCTTGCGGTGAGCACGGCGGTCGCATGCGGACCATATGCGCCTCGGCCGCTGGGGGGGAGGGACGCCGGGGCTTGGCGCGCAGGCCGCGCTCCCGTGCCGCCGCCCGCGTCCGGGCGGGGCGGGGAGGGGATCGCGATTGCCGGGCAGGGGCCCCGAGTCGGGTAGGACGGGCTCCTAAGGCAAGGGGCCCAGGCATGGGTCCGCCGTTCGGGCGGCGCCATGCGCGCGGAGGGGCATGGCCGACTCAGAGAGGGCGAGTGACATCACACCCGAGGAGTATGCCGAGTGGGGGGCCGGATTCGGCACGTGGGCGGCTGGTCGAATGCCTCCGAACCCCCACGACCGGGAGAAGAACGCAGATGGACTCGAGTTCGCGCGCTGGAGGACGCCATGGACTACCGGGAGATAAACGCAGAAGCGATAGACAAGTGGGTCGAAGGCGGCTGGGAATGGGGACGTCCGATACCGCACGAGGAATTTGAGCGAGCGAAGGCGGGCGACTGGGATGTCGTGCTCACCCCGACCAAGCCGGTCCCGCACGAATGGCTCGGAAACCTGGACGGCAAGGAGGTCCTGGGGCTCGCCAGCGGCGGGGGCCAGCAGATGCCGATCCTCGCGGCGCTCGGCGCGCGGTGCACCGTCCTGGACTACTCGGAGAGACAGCTTGAGAGCGAAGAGCTGGTCGCACGGAGGGAAGGGTACGACATCCGCGTGGTCCGAGCTGATATGGCGCTGCGACTCCCCTTCGAGGACGGGAGCTTCGACGTCGTCTTCCATCCGGTCTCCAACTGCTATGTCGAGGACGTCGGGCCCATCTGGAGGGAGTGCCACCGCGTGCTGAGGAAGGGCGGCGTCCTTCTCGCGGGCGTAGACCACTATGTCAACTACATCGTGGACCAGGACGAGGAGAGGGTCGTCAACCGCCTCCCGTTCAACCCGTTGAAGGATGAGGAGCAAATGAGACGGGCGGAGCGCGAGGGCGGCCCCGTGAGGTTCTCCCATTCGCTCGAGGAGCAGATCGGCGGGCTGCTGGAGGCGGGCTTCACGCTGACGGACCTCTACGAGGACACCAACAAGACGGGACGCCTCCATGAGCTGAACATACCGACGTACATCGCGACGAGATCCGTGAAGGGCTGATTCGGCGAGGGGACGGGGCATCGCCTCGGAGGGTCCGCCGGGCGGAAGGGCGAATCCGACCCCCATGCAAGCCACTTCCAGGATAGTTGCGGATCAGGAATGCGGCATCCGGGACGCGTTTCCCCTGCCGAGATATCCCTTTGAGCCCGGTCCGCCGAGAATTTACTCCTCCAGCTTCACCTGGGGTTTCGTGTTTTCCGCTTTCGAGAAAGACCGTTGATTCGGGACTGATTCGAACCACCCGAGAGTCGGCCGTTTCTGCGCCGGGAATCGTTGCGGGCGGCTTCGCGGAATGGCATGACGCGCCACTGCGCGCACCGTGCCCCAGCCGTCGCCAGCGGTTGTCGCCCGGGAGAGCAGACCCGAATCAATCAGCCTCCCGGCCGATTGCGCGGTTGCCGAGCTCCACCGCTGTATCGACGACTTCGTAGAAGGAGATTCCCGCAGCGTAGGGTGCCGACCTGACATACGACTCCCAGACCGAAGCCATCTGCTCTGAGCCGCGGACGGATTCGAGCACGCTCCGGTATTCCGGCACAGCGGCGCTCGACCCTCGCTTCACGGCCATGGCCTTCAGCGCGCCTCCGACCTCGTCGTAGTCTATGTCATCGCCGTGCGACCTCATGAGCGCGTAGATGTCGTAGAAGTCCCTAGGGAAACGCTGGACAAATGGGAATTGCCCCTTTTCGTGGCAGAGGCGGCTCC
>NZ_DBHHPX010000040.1:0-21382 GCF_057241865.1 Tractidigestivibacter sp. | reverse complement strand
GCCTGGCGTATCTCCTTGCCCTGATCGGCGGTTTCTAGATTGCCATTAACACCAGTCCGTCTGCTCCGTGTGCCCCTCCGTGCCCGCCAACTCGGGCCCCCCTCCGACGTCTCCCTCCCGTCCGAGGCCACCACGGGCGGGCGAGGCGCGCTCCCAGCGCCCGGCGTACCTCGGGCTGCCCTCGCCGTGGGCGCAGTGCATCCTCGCCAGGCGGTCGGGCATCTCGCGGGCGACGAGCTCGCCGGCGTCCTCCAGCCTCAGCCACCTGGAGAGGTTGCCTGCGGTGGGGAACATCGGGAGCGTCCTCGCGGCCTTCCTCGCGGAGAGCCCGCTCCGGTGGAACTCCCAGAGGATTCCCTCCTTCTCCTCCCTGGTGTACATCACGGACTCCAATCCCGGACCTCGTGGTCCGACCGTTCGTCCGGGGTCCCAAGTGGCCTAATTATTACGCTCACCGATAAAATTAAGCCACACACCGAAGCATGTATCTTACTTCACTTTTTGATGTTCAATCCCTTAGCTTATGAGCTGGAACTCACAGCGTTCAATCACCTTCGAAGCCTCTTCTGGATTCCTGGCATTCCTCAACTCACTCAAGAGCGGGATTCCTGGCCGCGAAACCATGTCAATGAGATTTGCGAAAGCACGGAGATGAGTTTTCCGGTCAACTGCGCTCAACGCAAACACGAACTCTATCGGATCGTTCACTTCGCTGCCAAACTCCACCGGATGGGCCAAGCGCACCATGCTCATCCCCATCTTGATGGTCCCATTGTCAGGCGAGCTATGAGGTATTGCCACGCCAGGCGAGAGGGCCATATACGGACCGTACTGCTCCATATCCTCGACCATGGCGTCAGCGTATCTCACCTCTATATATCCCATCTCGAGTAGGGGGCGTGCGGATTCCCGTATGGCCTCTCTCCAATCGGAAGCCTCAACGTCCAGCCTGATGTGACTTGGCGGGAGCAGCTGATGCAGATACGGAGCAATAATCTGATCCTCAAGCTGCTGTGCCTCCCTGAAATAACGTCGAACTTCCAGGCGAACCTCCTTGAGCACTTCTTCGTTATCCGGAACCGCCCTCCGAATAATCGGCTCGATTCTCTCCAGAAGCCCTTGGGCGGTGAGGCTCTCCGGGCTGTCATCAAGCACCCTGTCGGATGACGACACGATGCCCCCGAGCTTCTCGCGTATTCGTTGGTACTCCCGATCGTTCATGGGAAGTCGAATGACGACGGAGTCAACGTGGCAGTTCTCCAGTGGCACCGTCGAAATCACGAGATCCGTGCGATAGGTGTCGATGTAGGGGACATCGTGAGCAGGCATGACCTTAACGATCCTGATGTCAAACCGTCCCCTCAGCTCCTCAGCCAGCAGCTGCGAGGTTCCTATGCCCCCATCACAAACCACAACCACGCGAGGACGTACGCCCCGATTCTTACGACGCTCTAACGCTGCGCAGATGTGAAGGGCTACGTACATCGTCTCGACAGGGGTAATCTCCCGCCCGGCGAACTCCTCGAGGATGTCAAGGTTCTTGCACACCGAAGCGAGGACAGTCGGTTGATCCTCGACCACTTCCCGCAACACAGGATTCTCCGGAAAGTGGGAGGGTTCGGTAGTGAACATCGATTCCAGGTGATTAGAGAGGTACTCGAAGAGATCGTAGTCACCATTCAAGTCGACTGATATCTCTTCGGAGATACAGCGAATGAAGACCCTTGTGATCTTTTGCACTTGAAGGTCATCAAGACTGAACTGCTGGTCTCCATGAAAGCGAAGGGCTCTTAGGAGGTTTGAGAAATACGAGACCTCTCCGCTGTCCATATCAATGCAACAGTATTGGGATACGTAGGCAACTACGTTCTTCTCAAAGTCCCCAGGACACTGCACCTCCCGAGAGCGATATCTGGCCCCAGACGGGTCGAGCGCCTTTCCCTTCCTGTTCCTCATCACCGCAATGCAAAGGGCATTGGTCGCTTTTCTAAAGGTCGAGTCAGGCATGAAGAGACCAAAGGCGTGACACTGCTCGTTGAGGATCTTCTTCACGACGATGGCGTCGTCGCGCATGGACGCGTTCTCGGGAAAATGAAGCCATTGCTCGACGATGGGAGTCTTCGCATCAAGAAACTCAACCAGGAAGTCGCGCCTCAAGCTCTCGGGGCCAGAGACTTTGAGACCGCGGCTTGGCTTGGACTCAACCTCAAGTCCCGCCCCGCTCACAAGCTGCTTGATCCCATCGAGGTCATTGAGAATTGAGGCACGGCTCACCGAGAAGCGCTCTGCGATGTCAGCAAGCGTCACGTACGTAGTTGAACCGACAAGCATCGCAGCACCCAGGGCCTTGCGCTCGTCGCTTGACATCTTGTAGGTAACGTTATCTCTTACGGGCAGCAAGCCCTCTACGCGCTGGAAGTCCTCGGGAAGGACTACCACGCCACCAGAACCAAAATGGATTTCGTCAATCGAGGTCTCGCCAAGAAAACGATTGAGGGACTTGATGTCATTGCGAATCGTACGCTCAGATACGCCGAACTCCTCGGCAAGGCCTCTCAGCGTGCAGTCATCAGATGACTGGGAAAGCCTGTGTACGATTTGGACGGTACGCTCATTCACGTGTGCACACATCCCCTCGATGCGATTTTGGCGAGGAACATGCGACCAGAGTTGCGGAGAAACACACAAGAGCTTGCAAATGGCCCCATGGTGATAATTCACCCTAGCCCCATGGGAAAATCTCAAAAAGTGGAAAGGCTTTCAAAGCCTTTTGAAGCTACTTCATACATGCTAGCAAAGTTTGCCACATATGATTGAACCCTGAATTGCTCGCAGGCTGCAGGACCTTGCAAACGAAGAAGTTCCGAGCAGAGAGACAGCAAACGCGAAAGCAGGATCCTCTCTCTCCCCTGTTCGCTGCGTCCACAACCTGGCCGAGGGCATCGGCCACCGCATTCACGTCGATGAGCCGTACGATAGGCTGGGGAGCGGCAAACGCACCACGCCCCACCAAAAAGCCCCTCCGGTCGCAGCTCGCTGCGACCGGAGGGGCAACCAAAACACGCGAGAAAAAACTGACAACCGGCCAAGCAATCCCTACTCGGCAACCTCGGCGATGGCGGCCTTGAGCTCGTCCACGCGGTTCGTAGCCTCCCAGGTGAAGTCAGGGTCCTTGCGACCAAAGTGACCATAGGCAGCCGTCTTCTGGAAGATCGGGCGGCGAAGGTCGAGGTCGCGGATGATGGCGCCGGGACGCAGGTCGAAGACCTTCTCGACAGCCTTCTCGATATCGGAGTCGTCATACGCGCCGGTACCAAAGGTGTCGACCATGATGGACAACGGATGAGAGACGCCGATGGCATAGGCGAGCTCGACCTCGCACTTATGGGCGAGACCCGCGGCAACCACGTTCTTGGCAACCCAACGCGCAGCGTAGGCAGCCGAACGGTCGACCTTGGTGCAATCCTTGCCGGAGAAGCAGCCGCCGCCGTGGCGGCCCATGCCACCGTAGGTGTCAACGATGACCTTGCGGCCGGTAAGGCCTGTGTCGCCCATGGGGCCACCCACCACAAAGCGACCGGTGGGATTCACGTAGATGTCGGCGTCACGCCACTTGATACCAACCTCATCCAGGACGGGGGCAATCACGCGCTCGACCATGTCGTGCTCAATCTGGCCATGCTCGGCCTTGGCGCCGTGCTGCGTGGAGACCACGATGGCCGTGACCTCGACAGGCCTGTCATCCTCGTAGCGCACCGTGACCTGGGTCTTGCCGTCGGGGCGCAGGTAGCCAACCTCGCCAGACTTGCGGACGGCCGCCAGGCGCTCGGCCATGCGCTGCGCAAGGTAGATGGGCATGGGCATGAGAACGTCGGTCTCGTCGGAGGCATAGCCAAACATCATGCCCTGGTCGCCGGCGCCAATCTTGTCCAGCGGGTCGGTGTTGTTGGCGCGTGCGTAGGTGCCGTCGACACCCTGCGCAATATCGGGGCTCTGCTCGTGGATCATGTTGATGACGCCGCAGGTATCGCAGTCAAAGCCATACTTGGCGCGGTCGTAGCCAATGCTACGCACCGTTTCGCGCACGACCTTCTGAACATCGACGTAGGCCTCGGTGCGAACCTCGCCCATCACCACAACGGTACCGGTGGTGGCAAAGGTCTCGACGGCACAGCGCACGTTGTCGACGTTGGCGGGATTGCCGTCCGCGTCCACATAGCCCGCTGCCTGGAGCTTTGCCTCCTTGGCGAGAATGGCGTCGACAATGGCATCGGAGATCTGGTCGCACATCTTGTCAGGGTGACCCTCGGTTACGCTCTCCGAGGTGAAGTAGTAGTTCTTGTGGGCCATTCCAGTATCCTTTCCGCACGGGCGGGCCCGTGCCAACAACGACCGCCGCATCGGCGCCCGATTATGACTGAAAGGTGCGGCGTCTCAACCCCTGGGCGAGATGCGCGCCCGCACAACGGTAGCGCGCCGGCCGCGTCTCGTCACCCCGAGACGGACGGTTGTGCTGTGATGGGCGGCCGCGTCGCGGCCCCGCCAGCATCGATGGCGGATTCCACGGAGACAAGCGCCGTATGCGCGGTCTCGGTCCCCATGCCGTTGAGCACTATGTCGATAAGAGAGTGCGCGAGCCTGTCACCGGTAGGGGCATCATCGCCGAGGCTTGCCACCTCGAGCGCTGCAAAGATGAAGGCACCAGAGATGGCAACGGCACCGAGGCGGCTGTTTACGCCCTCGCGCACCATGCCCTCTCCCTTGGCGCGCTCGAGCTGGGCGCTCACGATGGAGATGATGCGCGCGAAGTGCGTCTCCATGGACGGCAGGACGTTATTGTTGGCGTCGATGACCTCGCGCGCCATGGCAAGCGCAAGCGGACTTCCGGCGCTCATGTGGCATGTAAGCTCGTGCGTGAGACTCACAAGCGACTCAAGCGCAGAGGAGGCACCGGCAACTACCGCCTCAACGGAGTCCACAAGCTCGTCAATGGACCTGTCGAAGATGGCCTCGACCAGGGCATCCTTATCGGCAAAGTAATAGTAGAGGGCACCTTTGGACATCCTGCAGCGAGCAGAGACCTCGCTCATCTGGAAGTCGGTGTTGCCGCGCTCGACCATAAGAGACGTAGCAGCCGCCATGATGCGCTCGCGGGTTGCGGCGCTCTTGCGCGTCTTCGTGCTGCTGCGCAGCCTCGTGGTCTGCCTGGTAACAGTCTCCTCGAGCGACGCGCGCGCCGCATCACTTGCCCTTTTCAAACTGTCGGCAAGCTCAGACGTCATCTTCTCGTCAAGCAGACTCATGCAACTGCGCCCCACTTCGCACCTTGCAGGCTCATGTACAACGCGGAATTCTACCATCTGGGTCAGAATTTTTGAGCAGTTTTCAAAAAATTTGCCTATAACGTCTCATGCGCTGCCGTTCGGGATACCAACAGGTGTAGAAATATACGATGGAAATCAATACGTTCCTGGCATTCTGGCGGGCAACACGCAGCGGAGGAGCATGGGCAAGTCATTTCAGATTCTATGGCGCGACCTCAAGAGGATATTGCGCAACCCCGTGGCAGTTATCGTCACTCTGGGCGTGTGCGTGATTCCCTCTCTCTACGCTTGGTTCAACATCATGGCGAACTGGGACCCCTACGAGAACACGCAGGACATTCGCATCGCCGTGGTAAACAAGGACCAAGGTGCAGACGCTGGTGGCGACCTTGGCTTTATCAACGCCGGTGACATGGTCGTAGAGGAGCTGGGCAAAAACACCCAGCTCAAGTGGGTCTTCATGGACGAGGAGTCCGCACTCGAGGAAGTGAGCTCGGGCCGCTCGTATGCCGCCATCGTGATTCCCGCCGACTTCACCAAAGACCTCACGTCGGTCCTCACGGGCAACCTTGCCTCGCCGGACCTCACCTACTACGTAAATGAGAAGGTCAACCCCATTGCCCCCAAGGTCACGGACACCGGCGCCTCAACCGTGGAGACGCAGATTAACGAGACGTTCGTCCAAACCGTGACCAACGTGGTGGTAGAGAGGCTCCAGGGGCTCGCCACCGACGCGAAGGGAGACGCCGGGGAGGCGTCAGCGAGCATCGTCTCGCGCATCCGTGGCGTCGAGGACACCGTAGGCGAGCTCTCGTCGAACATGGACGATGCGCAGAACACCGTGAGCGCTGCCCGCGAGGCCATAGAGGACGCCGAGACGACCCTCGACGAACTCGACTCCACTTCGTCCGAGGCAAGCGACAGCCTCGCCGAGGCAACGGGCATCCTCTTCACATCCCGCGACGATGCGACCTCGCTTGCCACGGCGGTCACCAATGCCGCGCTCGACGGATCGACGCGCATCGCAAGCATCTCGGGTGACGCAAACCAGGCAATCGGCAAGATCTCTGGCAAGATTGGCCAGGCCCAGGGCACGGCGGAGGGCGCCCTTACCACGGCGCAGTCCCTCGTGGACGAGAACCGCCGCCTCGTGTCCGATCTCGAGTCGCTCTCGTCCTCGGTTCCCGAGGACCTCCGCCCCAGGTTTGACGAGGCGGTGGACAAGATTAGCGCGCAGGTCGACAAGGAACAGGAGACGGTTGACGAGCTCTCCCGTGCGGCCGAGGACATCGGAGACACCAACGATGCAGTATCCGACCTCTCCGACGCGATGAACGAGTCGATCCAGACAGGCACCTCCACGCTCGTAGACGTGAACTCAAGCTTCGGCCAGAATACGCTCCCCCAACTCAACGGCGCCCTCGACAGCTTCTCGAGCGCCGCGCAGAGCCTGTCCGGCTCGCTTGGTGCGCTCTCGCCCACCATCTCCGAGACGAAGAGCGTGCTGGAGCAGCTCGACAGCACGCTCGCCGAGGCCTCGAACACGCTCACCGTCACCAAGCAGTCGCTCGACGAGATGGGCTCGACCCTTGGTGACGTGGCCACGGACCTCTCAGCCATCCAGAGCTCCGAGGCCCTCTCGCGTGTGGACCAGCTGTTGGGCCTCGACGCCTCCGGTATTGCGTCGTTCATGTCGTCGCCCGTGCAGCTTGACTCCGAGGCCGTCTTCCCCGTTGCCAACTATGGCTCGGGCGTGGCGCCCTTCTACACGAACCTCGCCCTGTGGGTTGGCGGCTTTGTCCTTATCGCCATCTACAAGGCCGAGGTGGACGAGGAGGACATCGAAGGTGGCTTTGCCCCCTGGCAGGGCTACTTTGGCAGGCTTCTGCTCTTCCTCGTGCTCGGCACCCTTCAGGGCGTCATCTGTACCGTGGGTGACCTCATGCTGGGCATCCAGTGCATCGATCCCATCGCCTTTGTCTTCACGGGCGTCATCGAGTCGATCGTCTACGTGAACATCATCTTCGCCTTCGCCGTTGCGTTCAAGCACATCGGCAAGGCCCTCTGCGTGCTTCTCGTCATCCTGCAGATCCCCGGCTCCTCGGGCACCTACCCCATCGAAATGATGCCTGGCTTCTACCGGGCGATAAACCCCTGGCTGCCCTTCACGTACGGTATCCGCGCCATGCGCGAGACCATTGCGGGCTACTATGGCAACTACTTTGCGCAGGACATCTGGATGCTTCTGCTCTACCTTGTCCCTGCCCTGCTCATTGGCGTGGGCTGGCGCAGGCACCTCTTGAACATCAACTCGCTCTTTGACAAGAAGCTTGCCGAGACGGACCTCATGATCTGCGAGCGAGACGGCATCGAGGTCGAGCACTACCGCATCTCCTCGCTCATCAAGGCCCTTATGCATACTGACGAGTACCGCACGCAGATTACGCGCCGCGCGGCGCAGTTCGACGCTGCCTATCCGCACCTCATCCGCGTTGGGTTCGTGCTGCTCCTGGCACTGCCCCTAGGGCTTTCCCTCATCATGTTCTCGGTGGGCAACAAGCTGCCCTGGTTCATCGTGTGGATTGTCTGCCTGGTGCTTCTCTGCACGGCGCTCATCATCGTCGAGTACCTCCACGAGTCCATGCACAGGAAGACCGCCGTGGTTGGCCTCTCGAAGGACGAGATGTACAGGCTCTTGGGAGACCAGCTCGACAACGAGTACTTTGCCTCTCCCCTCGAGCGCCTGCACCGTCGCGTGAGCGCCGCGGTCCAGGGCGTCCAGGCAAAGCATGCCGAGACCGCACAGTCGGCGAGCAACGACGCCGCGCAGACGACACTCGCGCTGCGCAAGTTCATCGACACCCACAGCGGTAGCCCAGACGACGCCGAGGCACCCACCATCGTGCGCGGCGGGGCGCCCTCGGCAACCCAGCCGCTTGAGGAGCGACCGCTTGAGCCCGAGGTCGAAGAGGCAGAGACCCCTCTGACCACCTCCGCGGCACCGGCCACGCAGGGCGAACCAGAAGATGTCACCAAACGCGGATGCAAGGACAGGCGTGCGTCCAGGAAGCACGGGAAGGGAAAGAACAAGGGCCACGACAGGTCCAACAAGCACGAGAGGCACAACAAGGGTGGGAAGAGGGGCCGCAAATGAGAAGGATATGGCGCATCTTCTGCCTTGACGTGAAGCATGCCACGAAAAACGTCATCGCCCTCATCGTGTGCGTGGGCCTTGTGGTCATACCGTCGCTCTATGCGTGGTTCAACATCGCGGGAAGCTGGGACCCCTATGGCAACACGGGCAACCTCAAGGTCGCCGTTGCCAACACGGACGAGGGTTACCAGAGCGACATCATCCCGGTAAAGATCAACCTCGGCGAGCGGGTAGCCAGTGACCTCTCGCAGAAGACCACGATCGGCTACGTGGTCACGAGCGAGGACGACGCAGTTGAGGGCGTGCGCAGCGGGAAGTACTACGCCGCCATCGTCATCCCCGAGGACTTCACGAAGGACATGCTCACGGTCTTCTCGGATGACATCCAGCAGGCGACCATCGTCTACTACAGCAACGAGAAGGAAAACGCCATCGCCCCCATTGTCACGGACAAGGCCGCGACGGCTGTGAAGAACAACATCCAGACCGACTTCGCCGAGAGCCTGGGCGAGGTGGGCGCAGGTGCGCTTTCGGAGATCTCTGGCCACGTGAGCGACGACGACCTCATGGACATTAGCCAGAACCTCTCCGACGCCATCTCGAAGGCGTCGGGCGACCTGCGCACGGTCTCGTCGCACATGGGCATCTACTCCAGCCTGCTCTCGTCTGCGGGCTCGATCATCGACTCCTCCTCGTCGCTTCTCGAGGGTACGGGCTCCTCGACCGAGGCGGTACGCGACGCGCTCTCGGAGTCTGCCGAGGGCGTACGCGAGGTGGGCGACTCAGTGGACTCCGCCTCGGCGGCCATCGATGAGGCGCTCACCACGAGCCAGCAGAGCTTTGACTCCGTGTCTTCGGCGGTCGACGAGGCGTTTGACGCCGCGGAGACCGATGCCTCAGACGGCGCGGCCAAGCTGCGTGACATCGCGACGAAGATCGACACCCACGTCGCCGCCTACCAGGAGTTCGACCAAAGCCTGAAGGACCTGCGCGACCTTCTGCCGGAAGACGCCAAATCCCTGCTCGACCCCACGATTGCACGGGTCGAAGGCGTGATTTCCACCCAGCAGTCCATCGCAGAGCACCTGCGTACCTCCGCGCAGAACCTCGAGGACGGCGTCTCGAGCGCCAAGGAGGACCACGAGGAGATCTCGTCCCTCATCACGCAGGACGCCCAGGAGATCTCTGACGCACGGGGAACCTTCGAGAGCGACCTGCAAACCGAGCTCTCGGACCTTGCGAGCTCCATCGACAACGCCTCGACCGCATCAAGCGCGGTCTCGACCAAGCTCGAGGAGACCGTGAGCGACGTGAGCGACGCGGCATCGCTCACGTCTGGCGACCTCTCTGACATGAAGGAGATGCTCGACTCCTCCGCGACACAGGTCGACAACATGGCAGACGACCTCGACCAGCTGTCCCAGAAGCTCACGGACGCCCTCGGGTCGGGAGACGCCCAGCAGGTCCGCCAAATTCTTTCGGCCGACCCAACCGACCTAGCGAAGTTCCTCTCCGAGCCTGTGGGGCTCAGCCGCGTGGCCATCTATCCCATCGCCAACACGGGATCGGCCATGGCCGGCTTCTACACGACGCTTGCCATCTGGGTTGGCGCAGTTGTCTTTGTCGCCATGATGAAGGTCCAGGTCTCGGATGCCGAGCTTGCCGAGGCAGACGCCCGCCCGCGCCATGCATACCTGGGACGCCTGCTCCTCTTTGGCCTCCTGGGCGTTCTCCAGGCGTTGCTCGTCTCGCTGGGGGACCTCTTCTACCTGGGAATCCAGTGCGTAAGCCCCGTGGTCTTTGTGCTCTCGTGCTGCCTCGTCTCGGTTGTCTTCGTGAACATCATGTACGCGTTCACGGTCTCGTTCGGAGACGTGGGCAAGGCCGTCTGCGTGTTTCTCCTCGTAATCCAGGTGGCGGGATCTGGCGGCACCTTCCCGGTGGAGATGCTCCCCAAGGCGTTCCAGACCCTCTACCCCACGTTGCCGTTCGTGCACTCCATTGCGGTCATGCACGAGTGCATCGGGGGCTTCTATGGGTACACCTGGCTCATCGAGATGGCCATCCTCGGCGTCTATGTGGTGCTCTCGCTCACTTTGGGGCTACTCTTGAGAAAGCCGGTCGTACGCCTCAACAACTGGGTCATCGAGAAGCTCGAGTCGACGAAGATCATGTAGGCGTTTCTCTGGCTTCGCGGCCGAGTCTATACTGATGGGCTGGACACACGAACGATGAGAGGAACGAGAGGCACCACCTTGGCAGACGAGAAGCACGTGCGCGTTCGCTTTGCACCCTCCCCCACCGGCAAGCTCCACGTGGGCGGCGCGCGCACCGCGATCTACAACTGGGCCTTCGCCCGCGCAAACCACGGCACATTCATCCTGCGCGTCGACGACACCGACCCCACGCGTTCCACAGAGGAGAACACCCAGGTCATCCTGCGTGCCATGAGGTGGCTGGGCCTGGATTGGGACGAGGGTCCGGAGGTAGGCGGCGGCTATGGCCCCTACCGCCAGGCCGAGCGCATGCAGCTCTACCGCGACGCGGCGCAGCGCCTCTGGGATGAGGGCAAGGCCTACCCCTGCTTCTGCACGCCCGAGAGGCTCGCTGCCGACAAGGTCGCGGCAGAGGCGCGCCGCGACCCGTTCCAGGGCTACCAGCGCACCTGCCGCGACCTCGACCCCGCCGAGGCCAAGCGCCGCATCGACGCGGGCGAGCCGTACACGCTGCGCATCAAGGTGCCGCTCGACCGAGGCGACGTGGTGGTACGCGACGCCGTCCACGGGGACGTGACGTTTAACGCCCGCGAGCTGGACGACTTCATCATCTTCCGCTCCGACGGCACCCCCACCTACAACTTTGCCACGGTAGTGGATGACGCCACGATGGGCATCACCCACGTGATTCGCGGTGACGACCACCTCTCCAACACCCCACGCCAGGTCATGGTCTACGAGGCCCTAGGTGCCCCCGTGCCCACCTTCGCGCACATCTCGATGATCTTGGGTCCGGACGGCAAGAAGCTCTCCAAGCGCCACGGTGCCACATCGGTCGAGGAGTACCGCGATGCCGGGTACCTCTCGGACGCCTTTGTGAACTATCTCGCGCTTCTCGGCTGGTCGCTTGACGGCGATACCACAATTGTGCCGCGCGGCGTGCTCGCACGCGAGTTCTCGCTCGACCACGTCTCCAAGAACCCATCGACCTTCGACCCCAAGAAGCTCGACGCCATTAACCAGGCCTACTACCTGGCAATGAGTGACCGAGAGTTCTCCGAGCGCGTGCTTGTGCCGGAGCTTCGCTCCGCCGGCCTCGAGCCCGCCGAGGGTCCGCTTGCGCACGACGACGGCTGGTATGACCTGCTCTCCTCGGTGCTCAAGCCCCGCACCGTGGTGGCACCGGACGTTGTGGCAAAGGCGCACTTCCTCTACGAGGGCGACGATGTCACGCTCGACGAGAAGTCTGTCGAGAAGAACCTGGCCAAGGCTGGTGCACGCGGCTTCGTGGCAGCGGCGAGAGAGGCGCTTTCCGCACTTGATGGGGGCTCTTGGCACGTCGATGCCGTCAACGCTGCCCTTGAGGCCCTGCCCGAGAAGCTCGGCGCCTCCAAGCGGAAGTTCTTCGGTGCCGTGCGCGTGGCGGCCTGCGGCAACCAGGTCTCCCCTCCCATGGGAGAGTCCCTCGCGCTCCTCGGCCGTGACCGCACGCTTGCGCGACTCGCGCGTGCGGAGGGCATTGCAGCAGAGTAGGACCGGTGCGCCCGGGAGTGGAGGCTCGTCCCGGGGTGCGCGTTTCTCGCTGCCTTTGCGGCGGAGGTTCTGTAGCAGACGTTGTATGCGGACGAGAGGGGCAGAGATGGTCACGATGTCGGCGTTTGAGGTGCTCGGCCCCATTATGGTGGGCCCTTCCTCCTCGCACACCGCTGGCGCCCTGAGGATTGCCCTCGTGGCTCGCTCGCTTGCGCCCGCATCCATCGAGCGTGTAGACTTTGTCCTGTACAACTCGTTCTCGCGCACGCACGCTGGCCACGGGACCGACCGAGCGCTTGTCGCGGGCATCCTCGGCCTTGGCCCGAGCGACATCCGTGTGCGGCGATCCTTCGAGCTTGCCCGTGAGGCAGGGCTTGAGTTCTCCATCACCGAAGGCGGCAGGGACGAGGGCCTTCACCCCAACACCGTTGAGATCCACATGGCGTGCGAAGGTGGTGCGTCCATCTCGGTCACCGGCGAGTCGCTTGGGGGCGGGCGCGCTCGCGTGAGCAGCATCGAGGGCGTCCAGGTAAGCATCGCAGGCGACATGCCCACCGTCTTCGTGGAGCACAGGGACCTCCCCGGCGTACTTGCGGCCCTCACGCAGGCGCTTTCCTCGGCAAACGTGAATATCGCCACCATGAGCACGTTTAGGCAGGAGCGCGGCGGCAAGGCATACACCATCTTCGAGGTCGACGAGCCTGTGGGAGCGCACCTCCTCGAGCTGCTGGGCGCAACCGAGAGCGTGAGGTTTGCCTCACAGGTAGACATCCCTGGTACGGCCAGCACGAACGCTCCGGTGGAGCCGGGCCTCTCGTTTGCAAGCGGCGAGCAGCTCCTTGCCGCCTGCGGTGCTCGGCAGCTCTCGATAGGCGAGCTCATGCGCGCCCGAGAGGTGGAGCTGGAGGGCGGTGCCGATGGCACGGCGGCGACCGATGCTGCCATGGCGCACGTGCTCGAGGTCATGCGTAGCGAGACGACCGAGGCCCTCACGAAGCCAAAGCCGTCGCTGGGAGGCCTTCTCGGCGGCCAGGCCGCGCGCGTGGCGAACGGCGGTGCGGGCCTTGCGAGAGGCGAGAGCCTCGCGGGCGGCAGAGCCCTCACGGGTGCACTCATGGGAACGACGCTCACGCGGGCGACGGCATTCGCGATGGCAACGCTGGAGCGCTCGTCCACGATGGGCGTCATCGTGGCAGCTCCCACAGCCGGAAGCGCCGGGATCGTGCCCGGGGCCCTTCTCGCCTGCGCAGAGGCGACAGGCGCCGAGGACGCCGCCGTGAGGCGCGCGCTCTGGAACTCCGCGGCCGTGGGCGCGATTGTCTCGACCAACGCGACGGTAGCGGGTGCCGAGGGCGGATGCCAGGCGGAGGTGGGCACGGCGGCGGCCATGGCCGCAAGCGCGCTGGTGGAGCTTCTCGGCGGGACGCCAGCCCAGTGCCTGGATGCGGCGTCGCTAGCCATCTCGAACACGCTGGGGCTGGTCTGTGACCCCGTGGGCGGCATGGTCGAGTTCCCCTGCCAGGTGAGAAACGCGATGGGCGTGGCGTGCGCCATGAGCTCCGCACAGCTGGCGCTCTCGGGCGTGGCGTGCCCCATCCCCTTTGACGAGGTCGTTGACACCATGGCGGCTGTTGGGGCAGCGCTTCCGCCTACGCTGCGCGAGACCGCCGAAGGCGGACTTGCGGCGACACCCACCGCACGTGGCGGGCGCTGCGGCTGCGGGCAGGGGTGACGAGGCGCACGAGATGCGCACACAAAAGCAGGCCACCGGCTATGCCGAGGACCTGCGGATTCTTGGTAGCCCGTAGCAGATTCGAACTGCTGATCTCCGCCTTGAGAGGGCGGCGTCCTAGGCCGCTAGACGAACGGGCCGTATTCGGTTGTACGGGGACAGTGGCTGGGATGGAGAGAATCGAACTCCCGTTGACGGAACCAGAATCCGCTGTCCTACCGCTAGACGACATCCCAATTAATGTCTGTCCTGTCTCAACGCGAGAAGATACTTTACGGCATACCCCCAGCCATTGCAAGCATCAATCTCAATTTTTTAGGCGGGATTGGAGGGGTGCGGTGCGGATGTGTCGCAGGGGTGTGCAACGAGCCATGCGAGCAGGGCGTCACGGTCGTTTTCCACCCTGTCGTGCACGACATCGTCGAGAAGCGTCGTGAGGGCACGACCCACTTCCGGCCCCGGCCCAATCCCAAGCGCACGCATGACATCTCCCCCGCCAACGGCAAGGTCGCGCACACGAAACGTCGTCCCTCTCGCAAGCTCGGCCGCAAGCGCCGCCTCAAACGTATCGAGTTCCACCGCACGTTGGGCACAGGCGCGCGTCTTGCCCAAAGCGTCACCCCGCTGCAAATCCAAAAGCTGGAATGCCAGAGAGGGTGCCTCGCCAGGGCACGCCCGGTCAAGCCTTCTCAGCAGCCGGCGCACTCCCGCAGACGTTGCCGAGAGATGCCGGTCGTGATACCTCACAAGAGCCGTCGCCCTGTTGGCCACCTCATGGGGAAGCGCCAGGCCGAGAAGGACGTCCCGACAGATGTCCGCCCCCACGCGCTGATGGCCGCGAAAGTGCCCGTGGCCATTCTCGTCAATGGACACGCACATGGGCTTGCCTGCATCATGCAGGAGCGCAGCCCACCGCAGCGCCTGCGTGGGCACGCCGCCGGCAAACGCCTCGACTCCCGCGCACACCCTAGCGGTATGCTCCAAAAGGTCATACGCGTGATAGGAGCTGTGCTGGTTTAGACCCCTCATGGGCATGAGCGCTGGCACGGCACGCGCCACCACGTCGAACTCGTGCCGAAGCGCCCAAGACACGCGACCGGACGACACAACACCGTCCATCTCCTGGCCCACGCGCTCGCGTGCGATGCCTTCGAGCTCTGGGGCGCACGCCACAAGCGCCGCCTGCGTGCGGGGCTCAACGTCAAACCCCAGCCTGCAGGCAAAGCGCACCGCGCGCAGAACGCGCAGGGCGTCCTCGTCGAAGCGCCGGTACGGGTCTCCCACCGCGCGCACCACGCCACATGCAAGGTCCTCTCGCCCGCCAAAGAGGTCGAGAAGCCCACGCTCGGGGTGATATGCCATGGCATTCACCGTAAAGTCACGACGGGCAAGGTCCTCTCGCACGTCGTGAACAAAGCGCACCTCATCGGGGTGGCGGCGGTCGGAGTAGGCACTCTCGACACGATAGGTGGTCACCTCGACGGGCAGCCCCTCGACCACGGCGGTCACGGTGCCGTGAGCAGTGCCCGTCTCGTGCACCTCCATGCCTGCAGCGGCTAGGATGTGCTCGGTTTCCTGCCAGGGGGCAGAGGTCGTCACGTCCACGTCGTGCATGGGCGCGTCGAGAAGGGCGTCACGCACCCAGCCGCCAACCACCCACGCCTCGAAGCCCGCATCTTCGAGAGCGCCAAGGACGCGCAGGCCGTAGCCGGGCACGGGGTATGCAGGCACGTCTCGCACTACCGGCATGCACACCCTCCCTGCTCCAAGCGCCGCTCTTCCCGTGAACCGAAGTATAGCGCGCTCGTGCAGGAGGGATGCACCGGACCTGCCAGAAGGCCGCCCGGGTACCACGTGGTATGCTTCCAAACGGTATCAATTAGGAAACCCAATCGGAACAGGGAGGAAAACATGGACGATTTGACCAGCATCACTGCTGACGACCTTGCCGCCTCGCACGAGAGCTTCTCGGCCGAGCGTGTGAACGCTGTTGCAAAGAACGCCGTCACTGCCAATGGCATCCGCTCGGCAGCACGCCGCCCCGAGGGCGTCGCCGCCAACGCGCTGGGCTTTGACATTGAGGTCACCCAGGGCGAAAGATGCGACCAGGAGCACTCCGGGCGCTGCTGGATGTTCGCGAGCCTCAATACCATGCGCTATCGCGTCATCAAGAAGTACAACCTCAAGACCTTCGAGCTCTCGCAGGCCTATCCCCTCTTCTGGGACAAGCTCGAGAAGAGCAACTGGCTCCTCGAGAACATTCTCGACACGCTTGACGAGCCGCTCGACGGCCGCCTGGTGTCGTTCCTGCTCACCGACCCCATCGGTGACGGGGGGCAGTGGGACATGTTCAGGAGCCTCGTGAAGAAGTACGGTGTGGTGCCCAAGGAGGCCATGCCCGAGACCGCCTGTTCGAGGAACACCGCTGATATGGACCGCTACCTCACCCGCTACCTGCGTGGCGCCGCCAAGCGCCTGCGTCAGAGCCACGAGGCCGGCGTCGAGGCCAACGACCTGCACGCCATGAAGAAGGAGATGATGGACGAGGTCTACCGTCTCTTGGTCACCTGCCTGGGCGAGCCTCCCGCAAGCTTCCCCGTGCGCCTGCGCGACAAGGATGGCGGGCTTGCGCTTGCGGGCACGTTCACACCCAAGGAGTTCTTCGCGACCGCCGTTGACATGGACGTGGACGCCTACGTCTCTTTGATCAGCGCCCCCACGGCCGACAAGCCCTTTGGCCACACCTATACGGTGAGCCGCCTGGGCAACGTGTGGGAAGACCACGGCGTGCGCTACCTCAACCTCCCGCCGGAGGAGCTCAAGCGCGTGGCTATCGCCCAGCTCAAGGACAACCTGCCCGTGTGGTTTGGTTGCGACGTTGCCCAGAGCTACCTGCGTGACGAGGGCATCATGGACACCGCCGCACTCGACGTGGATGCGCTCTTTGGCTTCCCCGTTGAGGGCAACATGGACAAGGCCGAGCGTCTCGACTACGGCGAGAGCCTCATGACCCACGCCATGGTGCTCGAGGGCGTGCGCCTGGATGCCGACGGCAAGCCCGAACTTTGGAAGGTCGAGAACTCCTGGGGCAAGGATCACGGCCGCGACGGCTTTGACACGCTCTCCGATGCGTGGTTTGACGAGTATGTCTACCAGGTCGTCGTTGACAAGAAGTATCTCACCGAGGACGAGCGCCACACCTACGAGGCCGAGGAGCCCACGGTGCTTGCCCCCTGGGACCCCATGGGCTCGCTGGCGTGAGACAAGGAGACGATATGGGAAGCATTGGCATGGATTGGGCGTGCGAACAGGGCGCGGCCTTCTCGACCGAGCGGGCCAACCGCGTGGCGAGAAACGCCGTCACTTCCATGAACGTGATGGCCGCTGCACGTGACTACACACGCATGCGCGCCTACCACGACACCTACGGCGTCTCGATCAAGCGTACCGGTGACGTTACCAACCAGCGCCAGAGCGGCCGCTGCTGGATGTTCTCGGCCTACAACGTTGCCCGCGCGGCAACCATGGACCTGCTCGACGTGGACTCCTTCGAGTTCTCGCAGGCATTTGGCATGTTCTATGACAAGCTCGAGAAGGCCAACGCCATGCTCGACCACGTGATTGCGCTGGTCGACCGCCCCGACAACGACCGTGAGCTTGACCACGTGCTCGAATGGGGCATGAGCGACGGCGGCTACTACTTTGAGGCCATGGACCTTATCGCCAAGTGGGGCCTCGTGCCCAAGGACGTGATGCCCGAGACGGCCTGCTCCAAGAGCTCCGCCGAGATGGATGCCCAGCTTAACCGCCTGCTGCGTCGTACGGCCGCTGAGATTCGCCGCGCACACCGCAAGGGTACCAGCGCCGAAGGGCTTGCGGCCAAGAAGGACGCCTGCATGGCAGGCGTCTACCGCATGCTCTCCGTATGCCTGGGCGAGCCACCCGCGACCTTTGACCTTGAGGTCAAGGTGGGCAAGAAGGCCAAGGCAGACACCGCAAAGCTCACGCCAATCCTGCCCGAGGACACCCCCAAGAGCGCCAACGACGCCGACGCCGCAGACACCAAGGACACCGAGAAGGAGGCCCGCATGCTCCTTCGCGACGCCGGCATCACCCCGCGCGAGTTTGCCGAGCGCTACGTGCCCTTCGACCCTAACGACTACGTGCAGCTGGTCTGCATGCCGGGAGCTTCGCGCCCCTGGAGGACGGCATGGCACGTGCTCCTCGAGGAGCCCATGGTGGGCGGCACCCCCAACCGCTTCCTCAACATGCCCCAAGAGGTGCTCGAGCAGGCGGCCATCGCAAGCCTCAGGGCTGGCGTGCCCGTAGGCATGGACGCCGACGTCATGCAGGAGTTCCCGCGTCACATCGCCGACTTCCCTGGCGTGTTGGCGACCGATGGCCTCGATCTCGAGGGGCTCTTTGGCATGGACCTCAAGATGGACCGCGAAGACATGCTCGACGTGCGCGAGACATCCCTCACCCACGCCATGACCTTCCAGGGCGTGGAACTCGACGAGGCTGGCAAGCCCGTGGCATGGCGTGTCGAGAACAGCTGGGGCAAGGACTCCTGCAAGGACGGCTACCTCTACATGAGTGCCGACTGGTTTCGCGCCTACGGTGGCGCCGTGACGGTCATGCGCAAGTTCGTACCAGAAGACGTGCTCGAGCTTTGGGACAAGGCCAAAGCTGTCGACGTGGAGCCGTGGGACGGCGTCGCCGTCGCACTTGGCGTATGCACCTGCAGGTAGGAGGCCTCATGGGAGCCACTCTCGACACCACCGCACACCAGGTAGACGCACCCGTGAGAAACGTCATCTTCGACATGGGCGGCGTGCTTCTCCGCTTTGATGGCCTGCTCTTCTCTCGCTTCTACACCTCGAGCGAAGAGGATGCCGCAGCGCTCAATGCGGCACTCTTCTCGAGTGCTGCCTGGCCTCTACTCGATGCCGGCGTGATTAGCGAGCCAACGATAGAGCGCATGGCGCAGGCGCGCCTGCCTGAGCGTCTGTGGCCCAACCTCCACGAGGCCCTCGGCCATTGGCAGGAGCATCAGCCCGCCATTGTGGAGACAAATGAAGTTGTGGAGCGCCTGCATACCGCAGGCTATGGCTGCTACCTCCTTTCCAATGCCGGTCTCAGGTTCTGGCGCGCCAAGGAGCGCATCCCTTCCTTCCCCGTTATGGACGGCTGGGTAGTCTCGGCCTTCGAGCACCTTATGAAGCCCGATCCCGCCATCTATCTCCTGCTCTGCGAGCGTTATGGACTTGACCCCGCAGGCTGCGTTTTTGTGGATGACAATGCCGACAACAGCCGTGGGGCAGAGGCGGCGGGCATGCATGCCCACCTCTTCCAGGGTGCAGCCGGATTGGTAGGCTACCTCGAAGACCTTGGCATGAACTTCTAGCAACAGCAACCACGACAACGCAAAGGCAACCCCATGCTCGACCTCACGACCCCCACATGTGCAATTGCATGTGGGGGTCGTGGTTTGTCCTAGAACTCAGCGAAACGAGGCTCCCCCGCGCTGCAGATGTCGTCCCCGTTGGCGAAGTCGGTTGCCGCAGCCACAAACGCCTCCTCGTCCCCCGCATGAAACGTGCAGGTAAGCTGCACGTCCTCGGCAAAGACGGAATCGCGCACGCGCCCGCCGGCATCTGCCACCATGCGCGTGATGCGGTCATAGGCAGAATAGGGAATTTGCACCACCACGCTCGTTACGAGCGTCATCTCAACCACGCTGCCCAAGGCATGGGCCGCCTCAACCGCTTCCTGCGTTGCTGCTGTGTAGGCACGCACCAGTCCACCGGGGCCCAAAAGCGTACCGCCAAAGTAGCGAGTCACCACACAGCAGACGTCCTTGAGGCCGGCACCATGAAGCACCTCAAGCGTGGGCATGCCAGCCGTACGGCTTGGCTCGCCGTCATCGGAGCACCGCTCCCGCCCGTCCTCGAGTACCCATGCTGGCACGTTATGGCGTGCGTCATGGTGGCGCGAGCGGACCTTTTTGATAAAGGCGTTTGCCTCGGCCTCGCCGGACACGTGTGCAAGCTGTGCGATGAAACGGCTCCGACGGTCCTCAAACTCGCCTGTGACCTCGATGCCCTTTGCAAGAGTGAAATAGCCAGGCCGAGAAGACTCCGCCGGCATCACGCCTTCGCCCCAAATCTAAAGAGGGGTTCGCCCGCACGAACGTCAGCGCCAGACACGACTGCTGGCAGGACGTCGCCAGAGGCATTGGTCACAGAGACCATAACGATGTCATCATGCCCAGCGGCACGAATCTTCTCGCAATCGAAGGTGATGAGCGGCATACCTGCCGAAACATGATTGCCTTTCTCGACCAGCACGTGAAATCCTTCGCCGCGCATCTCGACGGTGTCGACGCCTGCGTGAACTAGGACCTCCATGCCCTCGTCAGACGTAATGCCAAGTGCATGCCCCGTGTCAACAGCTGCCGTAACGGTTCCCGTGACCGGTGCATATATGACATTCCCGGAGGGCTTGACTGCCATGCCAGGTCCAAGCATCCCCTGCGCAAAGACGGGGTCTGGGACCTCCAAGAGCGGTACCGCCACGCCATCAACGGGAGAAAGGACGCAGCCAGGCTCCTCCATGCACACCACCACGCGAGGTAAATCCTCTGCCGAGGCGCACCTCCCGCGCGAGAGTCTGTCAAAGATTCCCATGTAAATGACCCCCTTGGGCACAAGCCCATCAAGCAGAAGTACCGAGCGCAGACATACCCAGTCATTGTAGTGGTAGCAAGGTCGGCCCATCCAGCGTCGTCACATACACCAGATTGTAGCCCGAGACGTCCCTCGGGATTGGCCCCGTCACGAATTGACGGTTGGTGGCAGTTTGCGGCAAATTCTTGATGTGTGGTTTACCTGGTGCCAATTCGCTGACCTGCGAACCATCAAAACTCGAATGACTTGCTACTCGGGGATGCCACCAAAAACTGCCACCAACCGCAAATCTGTGCCATTCGGCGGGAACCGGAGGATCCCAGGTGCCGCCTGGATGGGGCCTTGCTGCGCATGGGGGGCGCCGGATGGCGCGTTCTTGCGGTTGGTGGCAGTTTTACAGGGTCGCCCCAAGTATCAACCGGTTCGAACATTGATCAACCGCAGGTCAGGGATTTACGACTGCAGCGGTTTCACATAAAGAATTTGCCGCAAACTGCCACCAACCGTCAATTCGCGAAAGCGACCCAGGATTGTAGCCGCTTCGTGTACCAGTCCCGCCACGCCAAGCGCAAGCGTGCCAGCACAGCCATCGTCGTGCTAGAATCTCCCCTGCGAAGTGGGCCAGACGATCGCGGGGCCTGCGGTATACTGCAGGCCATGAGGAAAGTCCGGGCTCCACAGGGCAGGAAGCTGGCTAACGGCCAGGCGGGGTGACCCGACGGAAAGCGCCGCAG
>NZ_DBHHPX010000039.1:0-23287 GCF_057241865.1 Tractidigestivibacter sp. | reverse complement strand
TGCATCAAAGCATCCGGTATCCGGCTCTCAGATGCAACGACTTGAAGATAGGAGCCCCATGCAGTGCCGGAGGGACTTGGGCCTGGCAGCGTAAGGGGTTTTGGTCCAGGATTCTCACCGCAGCTCCATTGAGCTATTTCTTAGTAAACATCAACACCTCAAGGGCCGCAGGGAGCGCGGGATGGGGGCTAAGACTTGAGCCGCGCCATGGTCGACACAAGGCCCGCAACCGCCACAATCGTATCGTCCAGCTGGCCGACTACGGGAATCACGTCGCTGATGAGGTCCACGGGTAGCATCAGGTAAACGGCGACGACTGCTAGCGTGATGAGATTGGCGGCGTTCATCCTCATGGGACGCTCCTTCTATCCGATAGGTGCTTGGTTGCACGCACGGCAAGGCACCTTCTCCTGTTGGGCTGATTTTATCCTTCTCCATCCCTCTGTGACATCGTCGGATGATTCAGGCTGCAGGACTTTACGATTTCGAGGGGGTGGCCTGGCATGGCAAGGAGGGCGAGACTCACGCAGGAGATGGGCGACCAGCCCATCGGGCTGAAGGCCGACGGCCTTTCCAGCGGCGACATCATTTCGAGCAGGTAGGACTAACCGAAATGGTACGAGGTGCATGGGACATAGACTGGTTCTCGGAATGGGCGTCGTTTGCGCAGGTCGGAAGCAGGGTTTGCGGCAACTCGTGGCCAAACTAAAGCGAAAGGCCAGAGGCGCTAAGCCTCTGGCCTGCGATTTCTGGTCGGGACGACTGGATTTGAACCAGCGACCTCTCGGTCCCGAACCGAGCGCTCTACCAAGCTGAGCCACGTCCCGTAAGCAGACGACACTTTAGCAGAATTGGCCGTCCAAACCAACCGTAAACACGGCCTTCGCCCACCAACCACGCTCATTTTTCGCAGCATGGGCAATGCGCACGGCGGCATCAGCCGATTCGCAGATGGCAAACGAGCAGCTCCCCGAGCCCGTTATCTGTGATGCCACCACCCCTGGCTGCCTAGCGAGCCAGACTGCAGGCTCCTCCATGGCGGGTTTCAGGCGAAGTACCGCCGGGGCGAGGTTGTTGTAGAGGTTCTCGGCAACGCCTAGGACGTCGCTGGCTGCCAGAGCATCGCACAGGGCGTTGGGGCTTTCCGGCACCTCGGGCATGCAGTCGAACTCCTCATAGACCTCGCGCGTGGAGCTGGTGCATCTCTCAGGCATCACGAGCACAAGGGGAACGCCGACAAGATCCGGGAAGGTCTTCTCCAGCGTGTCACCCGCGCCCCTCAGAAGCGAGGGCACGGGATGGAGGAAGAACGCGACATCTGCGCCCACGCGGCGAGCAACGCTAACAACGCACTGGTCAAGAGGGTCTACGTCCCAGCGTGCCGCAAGCATGCGCAGAACGGAACCGGCGTCTGCAGAGGAGCTGCCAAGGCCTCCGCCGCTGGGGATGCGGCGCTCGATGCGAATGGCCACGCGCTCCTTTGCGCCGAGCTTGCGTGAGAGGAGCTCGACCGCCCGCTGGGTGGCGTTGCGCCGCACAGGGTCATCGAGCGCGGGATCGAAAGAGATGCTGGTCTCGGGCGCTGACTCGATAACGATCGTGTTGCAGAGGCCAACCGGCACCATGACCGAGTCGACGCGGTGGTAGCCACGCGCGTCCTTTTCGGCATGGACGCCCAGATGAAGGTTGACCTTGCATGGTACCCGTACGGTCTGTCGACGTGAGCGCGGCATGCAACCTCCGACGGAGCTACTCTTCGGAGGACTCTGCCGCGTATTCGAGCAGGCGCTCACCCGTGTTCATGTCGTAAAGCTCGACGGTGCCGGTGAGCACGTCGACGTACTGGTAGGACTGACGGGCCTTGCGGCCGCGGCGCTCCTCGACCTCAATCACAAAAAGGGACGGGTGCACGTGTACCAGGGTTCCCGCGCGCTCGACGATGCGTGAGCGGCCCATGTTGGCGCGGACTTTCACACGCTGGCCCTCGAGGGTCTTGAACTCGTCACGAATCTGGTCGATGCGGTTAACTGACGGAATGTCGCTCTCCATGAGACTCCCAACAGGGCCATGGCTGGCCCAAGTACCGAATGAACGAAGTGCCATCATACTCCGACAAAACAGCGTTCTCCCATATGGGAAACTGAACAGCATGACAAGACCACGAGTCGTGAGACAGAGACAAGAGAGACAAAGGGACTGTCCCCCTGTCTCACGTGCTACACTTCCGGCGTCAAACGGCTAAGGAGGACGCGATGGATGAGACGAGAAGGGCACGGATCATCGAGAACCTGTGCGACATGGGACTTTCGCAGGCGCTCATCTCAGACCCCATGTCGATCTACTACCTCACGGGATACTACACCGAGCCCTATGAGAGGTTCCTTGCGCTCTACCTCAATGCCAATGGCTCATCGACGCTCTTTGCAAACCGCCTCTTCCCCGACGCCACCGCCGCATGCGGCGACATTCGGACCTTCGATGACACCGACGATCCCATGCCCCTGGTTGTAGGGGTCACAGACCACAATGCTCCCCTCGGCGTTGACAAGAAGCTTGCCGCACGCTGGCTGGTGCCGCTTCAGGAGGCCGGCACAGCATCGGCATTCAAGCTGGGGTCTGCCGCGGTAGATGACGCGCGCTCTGTGAAGACGCCCGAGGAGCAGGAGCTCATGCGCGCTGCATCGCGCACGAACGATAAGGCCATGGAGTGGCTTGTCGCCCAGGTACACGACGGCGTGACCGAGCAGGAGATTGCAGGCGGGCTTCTCGGCGCCTATCGCTCGCTGGGCGCGCAGGACCACTCGTTTGCCCCCATCGTGAGCTTTGGGGCAAACGCCGCCGACCCACACCACTCCCCCGACGGCACCACGCTGGCCAAGGGCGACGTGGTCCTTTTCGACGTGGGATGCAGGCAGGACATGTACTGCTCGGACATGACCCGCTCGTTCTTCTACGGAGAGCCTACGGAGCATCAGCGCGCCGTCTACGAGTGCGTTCGCCGCGCAAACGAGTCTGCCGAGGCCATCGTGCGTCCCGGAGTCACGTTTGCCGAGATAGACAGGGCTGCGCGATCGGTGATTGAGGACGCGGGCTGGGGCCCGTACTTCACACACAGGCTGGGCCACCAGATTGGCCTTGAGGACCACGAGCCGGGCGATGTCTCGTCCACGCATGATGAGCCCGTACGTCCCGGGCAGTGCTTCTCGATCGAGCCAGGCATCTACCTGCCGGATGACGTAGGCGTGCGCATCGAGGACCTTGTCATCGTGACCGAGGACGGATGCGAGGTGCTCAACTCGTATCCCAAGGGACTCACGGTTCTGGCGTAGGGGCACGCCCAGTCCCATCCTCCGCCAAAAAGGGCACAGATTTTCGTTATGGTGGCCAGCGCGACCGCCAACGTCCGGCAATCAGACATCCCCGATGTCAAGATTTCGACGTCATGCGTACGCACAACGAGGATTTTCTGCCGATGCCGCCCTTCAGAAGCCTCAAGCTGGCAGGAAACCGTCATCGTGCGTACGCACCATCGCCATCTGTTGCCATGGCCCTCTCGCCCAACTGGGCGAACGTCGAGACCCTGTCAAATTTCCCCAATCATGCGTACGCACGACGCAACTTGTCGGCCAGTGCAGAAAGCCAAGGAGGATTGCAGGGCGCAGAGAGCAAGCAGCCAGCCAGTCTGCTGGCTTCTTGCCAGCAAGACCCTGAGGGCTGCACCCCAGACCACTGGACCAGCCGACCGTGCCTCAGCCGCAGCGTTTAACCGCAAGGCGAGAAGCAACGACACCGAGAAAAGCAGGGGGCCACCGGCGAACACCACCGGCAGCCCCTAGCCCAGCAAGCCTACGCCTCGGGACAGAGCGCCAGGGACTCCTCGTCCGCAATCACGGTGCAGCTGGTGTGCAGCTGCAGGATGGATGCGGGACACTGCGGCGTAACGGGTCCATAGCACATGTCGTAGACGGCCTGGGCCTTCTCCGGCCCAGACGCCAGGATGAGGATGCTGCGCGCGTACATGATGGTCTGTACGCCCATGGTGTACGCCTGGCGTGGCACGTCGTCGGCGTTGTCGAAGAGGCGGCTGTTTGCCTGAATGGTGCTCTCGGTGAGGTCAACGCAGTGCGTACCCTTGGAGAAGTGGTCATCGGGCTCGTTGAAGCCGATGTGGCCATTGCGGCCAATGCCAAGTAACTGCAGGTCAGGATAGCCGGCCTGGCGCACCATACGGTCGTACTCGCTGCAGGCCTCGTCCGCGTTGGGGTTGGCGCCATCGGGCACAAACGTGCGGGCAAGGTCGATGTTGATCTTGTCGAAGAAGTTCTCGCGCATGAAGTGGTGGTAGCTCTGCGGGTGCTCGTGCGTAAGGCCACGATACTCGTCCAGGTTATAGGTGGTTACCTGCGAGAAGTCGCAGTCACCCCTGCGGTTCCACTCGGCAAGCTGCTCGTAGGTACCAATGGGCGTGGTGCCGGTGGCAAGGCCAAGGACGCTGTTGGGCTTGAGGATCACCTGGGCAGAGATGACGTTTGCCGCCTTGCGACTCATATCGTGGTAGTCCTTGGTACGGATGATTCTCATGAGAGCCCCTTCCTCTTCAGGCGAGTGGCCTCCCGTGGCACCCGCCCCGTGGCATACAAGGCCACGCCTGACGTGTGCGGCCACCAGGGCGAGGTCGCGATTACCTTAAAGAGGGACTCGTCACGTCGAGGCCCCTGCCCGTCCATGGCGACGCGGGGCGCATGCCCCTACGGCATTATTCTATCGCAGGTGCGCCAGCCCCTCTACGAGAACCGCTCGACTCCCTTGCGCGTAACCCGCGCGTAGACGAGGGGCTCCGCGACGGGACGCTCGTCCGAGATCTCGTAGGCGTTGCGGAGAATCGCCTCTCCCTCGTCGAGACGAGCCTCGTCGGCCGCATAGATCGTTGCGAGAAGGTCACCCTCACGCGCCTCGTCACCGGTCTTTCTCGCCAGCACGATGCCTGCGAGCGGATCGATCGAATCTTCCTTTGTGGCGCGCCCGGCCCCAAGTGCCACAGATGCAATGCCAACGCGCTCGGTGTCCATGTGAGAGACCCATCCCTCCCGCTTGGCACGCACCTCTCGACTGCAGGCATCCCGCCCAAAGCAAGCGGTGTCGCGGATGTAGGCAACGTCGCCGCCCTGCGCGGCCACCATCTGCTCGAACTTCTCGAGTGCCCGGCCGTTTGCCATCTGCTCGCGAGCGAGCCCGCGGCACGTGTCCACGTCACCTACGCCCGCAAGCTCAAGCATGTTGGCCGCAAGCTCGATGCAGACGCCAGCAAGATCGGCGGGGCCCTTGCCACGAAGCGTCTCCACAGCCTCAATGACCTCGAGCGCATTGCCCACGTTGTGCCCAAGTGGGCGGTCCATGTCGGTGATGAGCGCAGCCGTGGTACGGCCCACACGCTCACCGATTGTCACCATTTCCTCTGCGAGCCCAATCGCCGCATCGATGGTCTTCATGAAGGCGCCGCTGCCGCAGGTGACGTCAAGAAGGATCTTCTCCGTGCCATCAGCGATCTTCTTGCTCATGATGCTCGACGCAATGAGGGGCATGGAGTCGACTGTCGCCGTCACGTCACGCAGGGCGTAGAGCTTCTTGTCTGCCGGAACGAGGTTGCCCGTCTGGCCCACCACAGCGCAGCCCACCGAGCGCACCACGTCGAGGAAGCGCTCGCGGCCAAGCGCGGTCGTGAAGCCAGGGATGGCCTCGAGCTTGTCCAGCGTGCCCCCGGTGTGGCCAAGGCCACGTCCGCTCATCTTGGCCACGGGCACGCCCAGAGATGCCACGACAGGTGCGATGACCAGGGTCGTCTTGTCTCCCACGCCGCCGGTGGAGTGCTTGTCCACCTTCACGCCGGGGATGCTGGAAAGGTCAACGAACTCGCCGGAGTGCGCCATGTCAAGGGTGAGTCGCGCCGTCTCACGCGGGGTCATGCCCTTGAAGAAGATGGCCATGCACAGAGCTGAGGCCTGGTAGTCGGGGATGTCGCCGGCAACATAGCCCTTGACGAAGAAGTCGATCTCCTCGTCGGTAAGCTCGCGTCCGTCGCGCTTGCCCTCAATGATGTCGTACATGCGCATGGCTAGCCCCTCTCTCTTCCGTCGCGTGCGCTGCGCCCTCGCGTCCCAGGTCCTCCGGGCCAAAGCTCTCGGGGAGAAGCTCGCGCAGGAGGAAGGTGCGCAGGCCCCCATCAGAGCGCGCGAGAACGATTCGAAACGTGGACGGGTCGCAGAACTCACGCATCACCTGACGGCACACGCCGCATGGCGCGCACCACTCCGTGGCATCCTCGCCCTCCGGGCCGCCCGCGATGGCGATGGCCGCAAAGTTGCGCTGCCCCTTAAAGACGGCGCGGAAGAATGCCGTGCGCTCGGCGCAGTTCGACGGCGTATACGCGGCGTTCTCGATATTGAACCCCTGGTAGATGCTGCCATCGGCGCAGAGAAGGGCTGCGCCCACAGAGAAGTGCGAGTACGGCACATAGGCCCTCTCGCGCGCCTCAAGCGCAAGGCGCGCGAGCTTGGTATCAGACACACCCATGACGAGACCTTCCTAGCTGTGAGTCGCTTGAATTCGCTGTTCAGGGATTTTCCGAACGGTTAGACGGCTCTAAACGACGAGACCGACGGGACCTTCCCAGACAAGCCCTCCGGAATCCCTAGCGGCTGCCCTTGACGTAGGGCACGCCATCTGCCTTGGGGGCAACGGAGCGACCCACAAACAGGATGAGCACGATGATGGTCATGGCGTAGGGCAGCATGGCCAGAATCTGGCTGGGCACCGGCACGGCGCCACCGCCCAGCATGATGGAAAGCGCCTGGGTAAAGCCAAAGAGCAGGCACGCAAGGTACGCACCATGCGGCGTCCACTTGCCAAAGATGACGGCGGCAAGCGCGATGAAGCCCTGACCACAAATGGCGGTCTGCGTGTACTGAGAGATGATGGCCAACGTCATGGACGCTCCGCCAAACCCGGCAAGCACGCCAGAGAGGATCACGCAGGCGTAGCGCGTGCGATACACGCTGATGCCCAGCGTCTCGGCGGCCTCGGGGTGCTCGCCCACCGAGCGAATCCGCAGTCCCCACTTGGTGCGATACAGCATGAACCACATGACCACGGCGGCGATGAGGCCGAGAAGAACTGTGACGTCGAGGTTCATGTTCTCAAGCGGCGTCCCCTGGAGGACGGAGGGGTCGATGAGCTTGGGGAGCGTGGTGACGATGGGCGACATGGCAGCGCCGTCGAACATGCGTCTGCAGGCGAAAAGGGCAATGCCAGGGGCGAGCAGGTTGATGGCCACACCCGAGATGGTCTGGTCGGCAGCAAACGTCACCGAGGCAAATGCGTGCAGCAGGGCCGCAAGGCCGCCGGCAATGCCCGCGCACAGAAGGCCAACCCAGGGGTTGCCCGAGACGTAGCTGCCCGCTACGCCCGCGAAGGCACCAACATTCATCATGCCGTCGATGCCGATGTTGGTGACACCCGAGCGCTCTGAGATGACACCGCCAAGCGCGCCAAACACAAGCGGTGTGGAATACATGAGCGTAATGGAGAGCGCAAGTACGATGTTATCAAGCATTGCTGCCCCCCTCCTTTCCGTGGTCATCCGAGCCCATCGAGGGTGCGCCCGCTTCCGGCACAGGCGCGTCGGCACCGTCCGGGCCGGCCCCGGCGCCAGGGGGCTCCGGCACGGCAGCGGCCTCCGCAGCGGCCGCACCGCTGCTAGCGGCAGCGGCAGCCGCGGCCCTCTCGGCCTTCTCGGCGCGCTTGCGCTCCACGTGGTCGACGAGCATGGGGACGATGCCGCCCAGTGCCATGAAGAACACGATGGTGCCTATCATGATGTTGATGATCTCGGAGGGGGCGCCCATGACCTGCTGGACCGTCTGTCCGCCGTAGATGAGGCCTGCGAAGAGCAATGCGGCCGGGATGCAGCCCACGGGTGAGCAGCCCGCGATAAACGCCACGGAGAGGCCGTTGAAGCCGTTGTTCTCGAACGCCGCCAGCGTCGAGATGCCATGAGGCGAGACGCCCGTGATGGTAAGGGCGCCAGCGAGTCCACAGAGAAGGCCCGAGACCAGCATGCAGAGCACGATGTTCTTCTCGACGTCGATGCCGGCAAAGCGGGCGGCATCGCGGTTGAACCCCACGGCGCGCATCTCGTAGCCGACCTTCGTGCGCTTGAGCAGCCAGCCAATGAGGATGGCGGCCACCACAGCAATGATGATGCCCACGTTGGCATCGGTCTTGACCAGCATCTCCTTGAGCCAGGGGATGTTCGAGAGGGCAGCCATGCCCTCCTCAGAGACCTTCCACTGAGGCAAGACCATGGTGAGCGCGGAATCGTTCACGGGATAGCTGCCGGTGGAGTTGGGCTGGTGGAAGGCGTCTAGCGTCACAACGTAGTTGCAGATGTAGAGGTTTATCCAGTTGAACATGATGCTGGTAATGACCTCGTGAATGCCAAACTTGGCCTTGAGCCATCCCACAAGCGCGCCGGAGAGGGCGCCGGCAATGGCTCCAGAGAGCACGACGAGCGGAATCTCCAGCACGGGCGGAAGGTCAAGCGAGACACCCGCGATTGTGGCAGCCACTGTACCCAAAATGTACTGGCCCTCGGCACCGATGTTGAAGAGGCCCACCCTAAACGCAAACGCAACGGCGATGCCGCAGAACAGAAGCGGCGTGGCCTTGATGATTACGTTCGAGACGTACTTGGGCTTGCTGAGCATGCCCGAGAAGAGCGCCGCAAACGAGGCGCCCGGGTCGTAGCCGGCGCTCGCCAGCACGATGGCGGCCACCAGAAAGCCAACCAGGATGGCGATGACGGAAGAGGCTATCGGCTTCCTCAGCGCCTTTGACACGATGCTCACTTTGCCTCGCCCCCTGCCATGAGAAGGCCGACCTTCTCCTCGCTAACCGTGCCTTGCGCAAACGTGCCCGCAATCTGGCCATGGTGGATAACGACGATGGTGTCGGACACGTCCATCACCTCGTCGAGCTCGAGCGAGACGAGAAGGATCGCCGCGCCACGGTCGCGCTCGCGGATGAGCGTCTTGTGCACGAACTCGATGGCACCAACGTCGAGTCCTCGCGTGGGCTGAACGGCGATGAGCAGGTCGGGCTCGCCTGAGACCTCGCGCGCGATGATGGCCTTCTGCTGGTTGCCACCGGAAAGTCCGCCCGCGGGATGGTCTGCGCAGTCTGCCGGGCGGATGTCGAACTCCTTGATGAGCCCCTCGGCAAACGCATGAACCTTATTCGAGTCGAGCGTGGCACTCGTGCCAAACGCATCCTCGTTGTGCCGCTCGAGCACGGAGTTCTCGGCCACGCTAAAGGGAAGCACCAGGCCAAAGCGCTGACGGTCTGCCGGGATGGTAGCGACCTTGTGGTCGAGGACGTTTCTCGGCGTGGTGTTTTGGATCTGGGCGCCCTTTACCTCGATGGTGCCAGACTCCACCTTGACCAAGCCGTCCATTGCCTCGACAAGCTCGTCTTGGCCGTTGCCGTCGATGCCTGCGAGGCCCACGATCTCTCCGGCACGCACCTCGAGGTTGAGCCCGCGCACCTGCTCGATGCCGCGCGTGTCCTTCACGTGCAGGTCAGAGATCTTGAGCACAGGCTCGCCCGGATGCGCCGGCGCCTTGTCCACCTTAAGGTTCACGTGACGGCCGACCATCTTCGAGGCAAGCTCCTCCGTGGATGTCTTGGCAACGTCGACGGTACCCATATAGACGCCACGCCGGATGATCGTGCACGCATCGGCAGAGGCCATGATCTCCTTCAGCTTGTGCGTGATGATGATCACGGTCTTGCCCTTGACGACAAGCCCGCGCATGATCTGGATAAGCTGGTCAATCTCCTGCGGGGTGAGCACGGCCGTGGGCTCGTCCAAGATGAGGGTGTCGGCGCCGCGATAGAGCGCCTTCAGGATCTCGACGCGCTGCTGCATGCCAACGGTAATGTCCTCGATGCGGGCATCAGGGTCGACCTCAAAGCCATACTCGTCGACAATCTTCTCGACTTCCCTCTTGGCCCGCGCCATGTCCAGCACGCCCGCGGCCTTGCAAACCTCGTCACCCAAGACGATGTTCTCGGCAACGGTGAAGTTCTCGATGAGCATGAAGTGCTGGTGCACCATGCCAATGCCGTGTCCAATGGCGTCAAGCGGGCTCCTCACGTCCACGCGCTGGCCTGAGAGGTAGACCTCGCCCTCGTCTGCCTGGTACAGGCCGTACAGCACGTTCATGAGCGTGCTCTTGCCGGCACCGTTCTCGCCTAGGATGGCGTGGACCGTCTGCTTCTTCACGTCCAGGCTCACGTTATCCAGGGCCTTGAACGACCCAAACGTCTTTGTTATCCCATGCATCTGCACGGCGTACTCGGAGCTGACCTCCACGGCTCATCTCCCCTTCTCGATGAGTAGGCAGGGCACCTCCACATGTGGGGCGCCCTGCCGCTGTGGCTACAGCTTGCTGGTGAACGCATCCAGCTCGCTGGAGTTGGCGGGCGGCACAATGTCGCCGCTCTTAATCTTGTCCTCAAGCGCAACGGCGGCCTGGTAGACGGCATCGTCCATGAGGGAGTGGTCCTCAGGGATGCCCACGCAGCCCTCGGTGAGGCCGAGATTCATGTTGGAGCCACCCTTGGTCTCGCCGTTGATGAGCTTCCTCGAGACGTCCGCCACGGCCACATCGACGCGCTTCAGGGCCGAGGTGAGAACGTTGTCCGGAGCCAGGAACGACTGGTCCATGTCGACGCCGATGGCAAACTTGCCGGCGTCCTTGGCGGCCTCGATCACGCCGGTACCTGTGCCACCGGAAGCGTGGAACACCACATCGCAGCCGCTGGAGAACATCTTGGAGGCAATGGACTTGCCCTTGGCAGAATCCGAGAAGCTCTCGGCATACTGGGCCTGGATCTCGACGTTTGTGCCCTGCTCCCTATTGGCGTAGGCAACGCCGCCCTTGTAGCCGTACTCAAACTGGTCGATAATGTCGCTGGAGATGCCACCCACGAAGCCAACCTGTCCGGTCTTGGACGTGCGGGCAGCGATGTAGCCCACGAGGAACGAGGGCTCCTGGGCGCGGAACTGCACGCCGGTAAGGTTGGAGCCGTCGGTGGGGTTGGCGTTGTCGATGATGGCAAACTGCACGTCGGGGTTGGTAGCGGCAGCTTTGCCCACGGCCTCTGCCATGGCAAAGCCAATGCCCCAGACAAGCTCGGAACCGTCGTCGACGGCCTTGTCGAGGTTGGTGGCGTAGTCAGACTCCTGTTTGGACTCGAGGTAGCTCACCTGCCACCCCTCGTCATTCTGAAGCTGCTGGAGGCCCGACCAAGCGAGCTGGTTGAACGACTGGTCGTTCACGCCACCGGTGTCCGTGACCATCTCGATCTTGTGGGCGGCCGACGAGCTGCCACCTGAGCCAGCGCTTGAGGAGTCACTCGACGAGGACGAGCCCGAAGAGGACCCACCGCAACCGATGAGTGCGCCAGAGAGGCCAAGTGCGCACACCCCCGCGGCACCCCTCAGGAACCCACGACGCGTGAAGCTGCTCCCGTATGCCATGTTCATCCCTTCCCTCTCGCCGTCCCCGCAAGGTCGGCGTCCTTTGGCGGCAAAGCCGCCACTCCCTCAAGGGAGGAAGCCCTCCCCCGTACACAAAGTTACGTGCCGAGCAAACAAAGTGCCGCTAGGACTTGAGAATCTGGTCGACGTGCGACGTCCCCGCAGGGAGCGCGGGTGCTCCCAGGTAGTCGAGGACCGTCGCCGAGACGTCCGCGAACGTGGGTCGCGTGCCCAGGTCCACGCCGGCACGCACGCGCGGGCCGCAGACGAGCCAGGGGACATACTCGCGCGAGTGGTCCGTGGAGGGCGTCACGGGATCGCACCCGTGGTCCGCCGTGATCATGAGCAGGTCGTCCTCGCGCAGCCCCGCCACGATGCGCGGGAGCCGCTCGTCGAAGTAGCTGAGCGCGCGGGCGTAGCCGGGTGCATCGTTCCTGTGCCCATAGACCATGTCGAAGTCCACGAGGTTCGTGTAGCACAGGCCCGCGAAGTCGCGGCCCGTGGCCTCGATGGTGCGCTCGATGCCCTCGGGGTTGCCCGAGGTGAAGACGTGGCCGGTCATGCCGCGGTGAGCGAAGATGTCGTAGATCTTGCCGATGGAGAGCACGTCCTGCCCGTCGTCCTTGAGCACGTCGAGCATCGTGCGGCCCGTGGGCTCCAGCGAGAAGTCGTGCCTTCTCGGCGTGCGCTCGTAGTTGGGCCACTCGCCCGTGTAGGGGCGCGCGATGACGCGAGCGACGCCATGCTTTCCCGTGAGAATCCTGCGCGCGATGCGGCAGTACTCGTAGAGCTTCTCGGGGGGCACCAAGTCCTCGTGTGCGGCGACTTGGAAGACGGAGTCGCCCGAGGTGTAGACGATGAGCTTGCCGGTCTCAAGCTGCTCGCGGCCGTAGTCGTGGATGACCTGCGTGCCTGAGTAGGGCTTGTTGCAGAGGACCCCACGGCCCGTCTGGCGCTCGAACTCCTCGATGACCTCGGGCGGGAAGCCGTTGGGGTAGGTGGGAAAGCGCCTGGGCGAGATGACGCCGGCCATCTCCCAGTGGCCCACCGTGGTGTCCTTGCCGGCAGAGGCCTCCTGCAGGCGGGCGAACGTCCCCGTGGGCGCCCCCACCGGCGCGAGGTCCACGTCATAGGGTGACTCCAGCGCTCCCTCGATGTTGAGCAGGCCGAGAGACGCCATGTTGGGAACCTTGAGCTCGCCCGTAGTGGCACAGGCGCACAGGGTGTTACTGCCCTCGTCGCCCCACTCCACAGCGTCGGGCTCGGCCCCGATGCCAAAGCTATCTAGTACCACGAGAAATACGCGACGTCCCATCGGCGACTCCTCCCGCTGAGAATGCCTGGCCTACACCAACCTGGGTTACAGCTGTTCATTAGAAAAACATGATAATGTTGGTTTCTGTTATCTCCGCCCACTTGCCCTCAACTACCAGTCGAACGGCTATGCCGAGACGTTGGACGGCAGTCGCTTACAGTTCTTCAACAATCACTTAGAGTCTTGTGTATCATGCCTTATTGACCGTCAGCTGGCTAGATGCTGCCGTCAACCGCCCATATCGATTTGTTCTCAAATGTGATGAAATATATTTATATTTGATTAGTTTAGTAAGATATTGTTTAATTTGTTTTGGTGTCCCGACGGAAAGGAGTACCATGCTTACAAAGCGGGAACGACAGATACTCGGGTGGATCAGGGCGAACCCATCGATCTCGCAGCGCGAGATCGCGGAGAGGGCGCAGATAACACGCTCCTCGGTTGCCGTCCACATCTCCAATCTCATCAAGAAGGGTGCCATCCTAGGCCGCGAGTACATCATTTCCGACCGTCCCTACGTGGTGGTTATTGGTGGGGCCAACATGGACGTGGCCGGCAAGCCCGATGTCACGCTCATACCGCATGACTCGAACCCCGGCACCGTGCGGATGTCGCCCGGAGGGGCTGGGCGCAACGTGGCCCACAACCTTGCGCTTCTGGGCTGCGACGTTAAGCTCATCTCCGCCTTTGGTGACGACGCCCGAGGGCGCGACCTCGCTGAGAGCTGCCGCCGCGCGGGCATCGACGTGAACGACTCGGTGACGATGCCCGGTGCCACGACCTCCTCGTACGTGTTCATCATGAACGAGCAGGGCGAGATGCAGCTGGCCGTTGCCGACATGAAGATCTTCGACAAGCTGGTGCCCGCAACCCTTGAACGCCGCCTTGACGTGATCGACCGCGCAGCCATCTGCGTTGTGGACACCAACATCCCCAAGGAGAGCCTGAGCTACCTTGCGAAAAAGGTGACGGTGCCCCTCTTCTGCGACCCCGTCTCCACAGCGAAGGCCGTAAAGCTCAAGGGCATTCTCGGCAGGATTGATACGCTCAAGCCCAACCTCCTCGAGGCCGAAGCCCTCTCGGGCGTGCCCATCACCGATGACGACTCGCTGCGGCTTGCCGCAAAAACGCTGCTTCGCACTGGCCTCAAGCGCGTGTTTATCTCCCTAGGCGACGGTGGCATCTACTGCGCCGACCACGAGACCGAGTTCAAGCTTCCTACCATCGCCCACAATGTCGTGAACGCCACGGGTACCGGCGACACGATGATGGCAGCCATCGCCTGGGCGTCTCTTATGGGTGGCGGCCTTGCAGAAGCGGGCGCGGCCGGCCTTGCCGCCGCGGCTGTGTGCGCCGAGTCGCCCGAGACCATCAGTCCGTACCTCACCACGGAGGGTATCCGTCGCCGCATTGATGCTGCAGGGCTTTCCAACGTGGAGAAATAAACCGCGCTAGGTACTTGCATCCAGCACTCGAACCAAGCGCGAGAAAGGAACAGCAGTGAAGGAGCTCAACAAGTATCTCGATGTCTCCTCGGAGGTCAAAAAGGCGCTCGACGAGAACCGCCCCGTCGTGGCCCTCGAGTCCACGATCATCTCGCACGGCATGCCCTACCCCCAGAACGTCCACACCGCCCTTGAGGTCGAGCGCATCATCCGCGAGCACGGGGCAATGCCTGCCACCGTCGCCGTGATTGGCGGTCGTCTGCGCGCGGGCCTCTCCGAGGGGGAGATTGACTACCTGGGCAAGAAGGGCCGCGAGGTGGCCAAGGTGAGCCGCCGCGACCTTCCCGTGATTGTCGAGCGCGGCGAGGACGGCGCCACCACCGTTACCACCACGATGATCATTGCGCATATGGCCGGCATCCAGGTCTTTGCCACCGGCGGCATCGGAGGCGTGCACCGCGGTGCCGCCACCACGATGGACGTCTCCGCCGACCTCGAGGAGCTTGCCCATACGCCCGTGCTGGTTGTCTGCGCCGGTGCCAAGGCCATTCTCGACCTTGGGCTTACCCTTGAGTACCTCGAGACCCACGGCGTGCCCGTGCTTGGCTACCAGACCTCCGAGCTGCCCGCGTTCTACACGCGCCACAGCGGCTTTGGCGTTGACTATGAGGTAGACACCCCCGAGGAGCTTGCAAGGATCTTCCACGCCAAGCGCGAGATGGGCCTTGGGGGAGGCGTGCTCGTGGGCAACCCCATCCCTGAGGAGCACTCGCTCGACAAGGGCGAGATGGACAAGGCCATTGACCAAGCCCTGAGGGAGGCAGACGAGAAGGGCGTCCACGGCAAGGATGTCACGCCGTTCCTTCTCGCCCGCGTGGCCGAGCTCACCGGCGGCGACTCGCTCGACTCCAACATCCACCTCGTGTACAACAACGTCGCACTTGGCGCCGAGGTTGCAAAGAGCCTCTGCACCCTCAAGTAGCTATGAGACAAAGGGAAACTCCCTTTGTCTCATTCCGTTCGTCTCATTTGTCTCATAGTTTGGCGGCGAGGTCCTCCAGCGCGTGGAAGCGGTGGGAGATGGCGTTCTTCTCTTCTGGAAGCAGCTCGGCCATGGCCTTGCCTGGGGTGTCGTTGGGCAAGAACAGCGGGTCGTAGCCAAAGCCGTGGGTGCCGCGGCGCACGTGGCCAACGAAGCCCTCGCAGTTGCCGTCGCCGCGAAGGACCTCCTCGCCCCGCACGAGCACAACCGTCGAGTGGAAGCGCGCCGTGCGCTTCTCGTCCGGTACGCCTGCCATAAGGCGGAGGAGCTTCTCGTTGTTGGCATCGTCGTTGCCGTGCTCGCCCGCCCAGCGCGCCGAAAAGATACCGGGCGCGCCGTCGAGGGCGTCCACGCAGAGGCCGGAGTCATCGGCAACGGTCATGGTAAGGCCGGTCTCCTTTATGGCCGCGCACGCCTTGATGAGCGCGTTCTCGAAGAAGTCCTTGCCGTCCTCGACGGGATCGGGGAAGTCCCCCAGCTCGCCTAGGGCAACAAAGCGCACCTGCGGCATGACCTTGGAGAGGATGGCCTCGATCTCTGTCACCTTGTGAGCGTTGCCGGTAGCCACGACCACGGTGTGCGCCGGGTCAAGCGTTGCGATATCTACTGCTGCCACGATGTGTCCCTTCTCTGCCTACTCGCGAGCGACCCCTGATGGCATCTGCATACGCCCGGTGCGACCCCTACGCGCCAAAGCCCGTGACGTCACGCTGGATCTGGAGGAGCTGGTCGATTCCCGCCTGCCCCAGGTCAAGCAGGCGCCCAAGCTGCTCGCGGTCGAAGGTCGCGCGCTCGCCTGTGCCCTGGACCTCCACAATGCATCCGCTCGAGGAGCCCACGAGGTTCATGTCCACATCTGCGCGGGAGTCCTCCGGGTAGTCGAGGTCGAGCAGCTCGACGCCGCGCACCACGCCCATCGAGATGGCCGCCACCTGTCCCGTGAGGGGGATGCGCTTGATACGACCCTTGGCGTTTGCCGCAGAAAGCGCCTCGTAGAGAGCCACCCACGCACCTGTGATAGAGGCCGTGCGGGTGCCGCCGTCGGCCTGGATAACGTCACAGTCCACGGTCACCGTGAACTCGCCCAGGTGGCGCAGGTCGCACACAGCCCGAAGCGAGCGCCCCACCAGGCGCTCGATCTCCATCGAGCGACCCTTGCGCCCCTTGTACTCGCGCGGGGTACGGCGGCTGGTCGCCGCAGGGAGCATCGCGTACTCGGCAGTAACCCAACCATCTCGGCTGGCGCCGCGCCACTTGGGCACACCCTCCTCGATAGTTGCCGCGCACAGGACGCGCGTGTCGCCAAACTCCGCCAGGCACGACCCGTCCGCGCTTTTCATAATGCTTGGGGTCAGCTTGACCGGGCGCATCTCGTTGACGGCTCGGTCAAAGCTGCGCTCCGGCCGAGCTGCGCCTTCCTGGGACATGGGGCCTCCTGTCTGCCGGCGCGCATCCGCCGACGCTCATGCAACGGGGCCAGCCGGCTCACGCCGACCGGCCCCACGTGTACTCATGGTGGGCGATGACGGATTCGAACCGCCGACCTTGTGCGTGTAAGGCACCTGCGCTAGCCACTGCGCCAATCGCCCTTGCGTAGCGAGTGTACCACGGAACCGGTGGAGAAAAGGACTCTGGCCGAGGCAACGGCTGCTGATGGTCGCGGGTGAGGAGAGATCCGCCTCCGATCGCAGTGCGTCCGGGCCGTGGAGCAGCCTGGCCGAAAGAATCTCGTCGCGATTGGCACGTTTTTACGGTTGGTGGCAGTTTTTCGAGGTCACCCCGAGTACAAACTGGTTCGATTCTTGTTGATTCGCAGGCCAGGGGTTTGCGACTTCAACGATTACATATAAGAAATTTACCCAAAACTGCCACCAACCGTCATTCCGGTGAGCCTGCCCCTCGACCAGAAAAGGAAGACGACGGCTGCTATACTTGGCCCCATGGATACTACACTCTCATCGCTCGCCCGGCTCCTCAACGCCGAGGGGCTGCTGGCCACCACCGCAAATGTCACCACCGAGAAGGGCTCGACGCCCGTCACCGGAGCCGACTGCGATTCTCGCGTCGTTGTCCCCGGCCACGTCTTTGTGTGCAAGGGAGCTGCGTTCAGGCCAACCTACCTCGCCTCTGCGCTCGAAAAGGGCGCCGTGGCCTATCTCTGCGACGAGAACCGCGCCGGCGAGCTTGCAGCCACGGTACCAGGCGTCCCCGCACTTGTCGCCAGCGACCTGCGCCGCGCCATGGCGCTTGTCTCGGCCGAGGCCTTTGGTCACCCCGACCGCGACCTCAAGGTGGTAGGCATCACGGGCACCAAGGGCAAGTCCACGGTGTCCTACATGCTCCGCGCGGTTCTCGACGGAGACGAGCCCTATGCCCACGCAGGCGTCATGGGCTCCATCGAGACCTTCGACGGAATCGAGTGCGAGGAGAGCCACAACACCACGCCGGAGTCACCGGACCTGTGGCGCCACCTGGCAAACGCTCGCAAGGCGGGCCTTGCCTACATGGACATGGAGGTCTCGAGCCAGGCCCTCAAGTACGACCGCGTCCTGGGCCTTGGACTTGATGTGGCATGCTTCCTGAACATTGGCCGCGACCACATCTCCCCCGTGGAGCATCCCAACTTCGAGGACTACTTCCAGAGCAAGCTCCACATCTTTGACCAGGCACGCGCTGCTGTGGTGAACCTTGACTCCGACGAGATTGAGACCATCCTTGACAGTGCGGGTCGCTGCGAGCGCGTGGTAACGTTCTCGGCGAAGGACCACTCGGCCGACGTGTGGGCCACAGACATCCAGACGGGCTACGGCACCGTCTCGTTCACCGCGCACACGCCCAGCTGGGAGGAGACCGTCTCCCTGGGCATGCCCGGCCTCTTCAACGTGGACAACGCACTGGCCACGATAGCCATCTGCGAGGTTTTGGGCATTGGCTACGAGAGAATAGCGGAGCCCCTCTCGCGCGCCCGCGTCCCCGGACGCATGGAGCTTCTCCCCAGCCCCGACGCCAAGGTGGTCGCGCTGGTGGACTACGCACACAACAGGCTTTCCTACCAGCGGTTCTTCCCCTCGGTTAAGGAAGAGTTCGCCGGGTATCGCATCATCGCCGTCTTTGGTGCGCCCGGCGGCAAGGCCTACGAGCGCCGGCGCGAGCTTCCCGAGGAGGCGGCCAAGTACGCCGACTACCTCATCTATACCGAGGAGGACCCAGCAAACGACCCCGTGGAGGAGATCTGCCAGCAGATGGCAGACGCCACGCCTGCGGGGACGGCGTACGAGGTGATTCTCGACCGCAAGGAGGCCATTCACCGCGCTGTTCAGCTTGGCTACGAGGGCGAGGGGCCTGCGATTCTCTGCCTTCTCGCCAAAGGTGACGAGACGCGCCAGCACGAGGGCAACGAGTTTGTCCCCTGCCGGACCGACGGCGACATCTACCAGGAGGCCGTTCGCAACTGGCATGCGGCGCACCCGAAGGCGTAGGGGCGCCCGGCGCCGGGCTGATGCCGAAGCGCGCTTATGCGACGGCCCGTGCCGGATAGCCCTTCTCCGCTGGGATTATTGCGCGCAACAATCCCGCACCCGTGCCCCAGCGCCGCCCACGGCCACCCGCACCCCCGCCCCGGCCGTCCACCGACAAAGTAGACACCGCAATCACGCAACAGGACAAATGTCCTTTTCTCTCCACCCCGCGCCAGCCTAGTATGCTGGCAGCATGCACTGGAGGGAGGCAAAAATGGACACGCTCGGCTACCTGTCCGGCCTGGACGCTCCGGTTAGAGACAGGCTTCTCCCCTGGGCCGGGCGCATCCCCGCAGCCCTTCTCAGCAGGTGCTCCCTTGCCCGTCTGGACAAGGGAGACGAGCTGGTGCACGAACTCGACCGCTTTAGCTACATCTACGTGCTCACGCGTGGCACCATTGCCTCGACAAGCCCCCTCGTGGACGGCGGCACCTACGTAATCGATGAGTTCCGCGCCCCTGTCGTCTTTGGCGAGATGGAGGCCATCGGCGCCAGCCCCTTCTACCACAGCTCCCTCACGGCGACAACGCCCGCCGAGCTTCTCCGCACCTCGAGCAGCGACTATCTCGCGTGGCTCACCGGCGACGCCGAAGCGCTTCTCGCCCGCTCGCGCTGGGTGGTGCAACGCCTCGCAAGCCAGTCAAGCCACGAGCGCTCGCTTCTCACATGGACTGCCGAAAAGCGCGTTGCCCATGTGTTCTGCCAGCTCTACGAGGAAGGCGGACGCGAGCGCCTCGTGGTGCCACTCACGCGCGCACGGCTTGCCGAGCGCATCGGCGTAAGCACCAAGACGGTGAGCCGCTCGGTGGCCTCGCTTGCCGGCGCCGGCATGGCTCGCCTTGAGGGCCGAAAGATCGTAATCGACCGAGAGGCGTTCGCGCTTCTCGAGAAAATGCTCCGCAACGAACTTGGCCAGGGAGTACACACCAGCGAAGGGAGACCGCGCTCATGAAGACCATCGACAACACCCAGGAGTTCTACGACATCTGCACGGCAAGCAACCTTACCTACAAGCAGAAGCTTCTGCACCTGGCACAGGCGGCAGAGAACAGCATCGACCCCATCAAGCGCCCCAAGGAGGCCGACTACTTCTTTGAGCACGGCGGCATCGACTACATGTGCGAGGGCAACGCCCCGTATCGCCCGCGCTACATCTGCCCGGATTACGGCAAGTTCCTGGCGCAGGGCAGCGAGTTTCTCCGCCTAGATGCGCCCAAGACCCTTGATGACGCGCTGTGGGGCCTGGCGATGCTCTACGACAACGTGCCCTCCGTCACCAGTCGGCCGGTCTATGTGGGACAGCTTGACCATATGCTTGACCCCTACCTCGATGGCTACACGGACGAGGAGGTCAGGGCACGATTTCGTCACTTCCTCGACTACATCGACCGCACCGTGGCCAGCGGATACTGCCACGCCAACATTGGCCCCAAGGAGACGCGCGCCGGCCGCCTGCTCATGGAGGTCGAGCAGGAGCTTGCTAACGCAGTCCCCAACTTCACGCTCAAGTACGACCCCGCCATCACACCAGGCGGCTTTGCCCGTCTCGCCGTCAAGACCGCCCTCAGGTGCGCAAACCCCGCCTTTGCCAACGATCGCATCCACCGCAAGACCTACCCCGGCGGCTACACGGTCGTGAGCTGCTACAACGTGCTCCCCATGGGCGGCGGCTCCTACTGCCTTGACCGCCTGCTGTTCCCGCGCCTTGCCGACATGGCCTCGAGCGTGGACGACTTCATGGACAACGTCCTCCCCTCGGCCACAGGCGCGCTGCTCGAGTACATGAACTCCCGCATCAAGTTCCTGGTGGAGGAGTCCAACTTCTTTGAGACGTCGTTCCTTGCCGAGGAGGGGCTCATCAGCCGAGACCGCTTCTGCGCGATGTTTGGCGTGGCCGGCATGAGCGAGGGCGTGGCAAAGCTGCTGAGGCTCGGCGGTAAGCGCGCCTATGGCACCGACGACGAGGCCAACGACCTTGCCGATCACATCATGCGCCAGGTCTACAAGCAGGTCTTGGAATTTCCCGCCGTGTACTCCGAGGTGGCCGGCAACCGCTTCACACTGCACGCGCAGGCCGGCTTTGCCGACATGGAGGGCGTCACGCCAGGCGTGCGCATCAAGGTGGGCGACGAGCCTGAGGTCTTCTACGACCACATCCGCCACAGCGCCCGCATGCACCGCTTCTTCAACGCCGGTGTCTCGGACATCTTCCCCGTGGAGCCCACGGCCGAGTCCAACCCCGACGCCATTCTCGACGTGGTGAAGGGTGCCTTTGCCATCGGCGACAAGTACCTCTCGTTCTACTCGTCCGACAGCGACCTGGTGCGCATTACGGGCTTCTTGGTAAAGCGCTCCGAGATGGAGAAGTTCGCGCGTGGGGAGGCCGTGCTTGCCGATACCTCGCACGACGGCGAGGGCAACTGGCGTGCGAACGACCTCGCCGACCGCAAGGTCCGCCTGTAGGGGCGCAGCGGTGTCCGCGCACGTACCGATAAACAACATCATCCCGTTTTCGCTGGTCGACGGACCGGGGGCGCGTTGCTCGGTGTTTGTGCAGGGGTGCAACATCCACTGCGCGTACTGCCACAACCCCGAGACGCAGCGGCTCTGCGTGGGGTGCGGCATCTGTGTGAAATCATGTCCCGTGGGCGCCCTCAAGATGGCGTGCGGCACCGTCGAGTGGAACCCAGCCACGTGCGTGAGGTGCGACACGTGCATCCACGTGTGCCCCCATCGCTCCTCGCCGCGCATCCTCTACCTGGACGCCCATCAAACCTTTGAGCGCGTGAGCTCCTATGCGCCCTTCATTCGCGGCGTCACCTGCTCGGGCGGCGAGTGCATGCTCTATCCGGAGTTTCTCTCCGAGTTCTTTTCGCTGTGCCGAGGCGCGGGGCTGGGATGCCTTATCGACTCAAACGGCACCGTGGACTTCTCCGAGCACGAGAGCCTCCTCGCACTGTCCGATGGCGTGATGCTGGACCTTAAGTGCTGGGACGATGCGTGGTTCGTCTCGCTTACGGGAAAAGACGGCGTAGCGGTGCGGAAGAACCTCGCGTTCCTTGCCGAGCAGAGCAAACTGGCTGAGCTGCGCGTCATTGTGACCGAGGGGTGGAACGACCCCGAGGATGCCGTCCGTGGGGCGGCAGACGTGCTGCGCGAGAGGACAGCGGCTACGCGGCTGAGACTCATGCGCTTTCGCCGCTTTGGCGTGCGCGGGAAGATGGAGAACGCCCCGTCCCCCTCGGACGAGCGCATGGACGACATAGAGGCGTTGGCGCGGTCTTTGGGTTTTGGGACTGTCGTGGTGAGCTAGCGGGGGCTGACTGCTTGTTTTGGGAGTTCGGTCCGGCACTGGGCGCAGTGCCGGACCGAATGCGTTTTGATGCCGTGGGGGTCGGCGGCGCTACCCCTCGACGATCTTGATGCCGGCGCTGCAGCCCAGACGGTCCGCCCCGGCCTCGACCATGGCGAGCGCCCCGTCCTTGGTGTGGATGCCGCCTGCCGCCTTGACCTTGCAGCGGGTACCCACGGTCCTGCGCATGAGCGCCACGTCATGAACCGTTGCGCCGCCGGTAGAGAAGCCAGTGCTGGTCTTCACGAAGGCGGCACCCGCTGCGACGGCGTCCTCGCAGGCACGCACGATCTGCTTGTCATCGAGCAGGCAGCACTCCAGAATCACCTTCACGGGATGTCCGGCAGCGGCCTTCACAACGGCAGCGATATCGTCCTTCACGTAGGCGTCGTCTCCCGCGATGAGGTGGCCGACGTTTACCACCATGTCCACTTCGGTGGTGCCATCCTCGACAGCCTGTGCAGTCTCAGCGGCCTTGGCCTGCGTGGAGCATGCGCCCAAGGGGAACCCTATGCAGGCAGTGATGCCCACGCCTGTGCTCGCCAAGCGCTTGGCCGCAAGCGCGGTCCAGCAGGAGTTGATTGCCACGGTGGCAAAGTGATGAGCGACCGCTTCGTCGCACAGGCGCTCGATGTCTGCCTGCGTCGCGTTCTGCTTGAGGTTGGTGTGGTCAATGTAGCCGTTGAGTTCCATGATGCATCCTCGATCTCCACGATGTCGCAGTATTGCCCTCCCCCACCTTGGCACAAGGATCGCCCAGACGCAAGAACGGGCCCGCTCCGGCATGGCGCGCCGTGCCTGCGGGCGACAGCGCTCCGGATACCCGCGCCAGTTCGGCGGGACATGGGGCGCGATGACGGATGATGCCCGCTCCGCGCTCGCAGAGCGGTTCATGGCTGCTTGGCTGTGTTTAGTCAAGCCTGACTTTCGGAAAGGGGGTGGTACCGGAAATCCGTACCAGACGATGACGTTTGGAGGATGGCGCGTGCTCCCTTGAACAGAGGACAAGGGCGGTC